>NZ_JBDJAV010000020.1:0-165466 GCF_039649625.1 Plantactinospora sp. ZYX-F-223
GACGGCACGCAGCGAAGCGGAGTGCCGGCATGAGGCACATCCCCGCACCGAGCCGGCCCGAGGACTGGTGGAAGTCCGCGGTGGTCTACCAGGTGTACGTCCGCAGCTTCGCCGACGACGACGGTGACGGCATCGGTGACCTGGCCGGAGTACGCAGCCGACTGCCGTACCTGCGCGACCTCGGCGTGGACGCGCTCTGGCTGACCCCGTTCTACCGCTCGCCGATGGTGGACGGCGGCTACGACGTGGCCGACTACCGGGACGTCGACCCGATCTTCGGCACGCTCGACGACTTCGACCACATGATCACCGACGCGCACGCGCTGGGGCTGCGGATCATCGTCGACATCGTGCCGAACCACACCTCGGACGTGCACCCGTGGTTCGTCGCCGCCCTGGCCAGCCCACCCGGCTCGGCCGAACGGGACCGCTACCTGTTCCGGGACGGCCGGGGACCGGACGGCGCACTCCCGCCGAACGACTGGGAGTCGATCTTCGGCGGCCCGGCCTGGACCCGGGTGCCGGACGGCCAGTGGTACCTGCACCTCTTCGACCCGGCCCAGCCCGACCTGAACTGGCGGCACCCCGAGGTACGCGCCGAGTTCGAAGACGTGCTGCGGTTCTGGCTCGACCGCGGGGTGGACGGGTTCCGGATCGACGTGGCACACGGGATGATCAAGGCGGACGGGCTGCCGGACGTCGGCGACGGCGTCCCGGCCGGTCAGCGCCAGGTCGAGTTGCTCGGCCGGGCCCGGCTGCCCTACTTCGACCAGGACGAGGTGCACGACATCTACCGGGCCTGGCGGCCCATCCTGGACAGCTACCCGGGCGGCCGGATGGCGGTCGCCGAGGCGTGGGCCGAGACCCCGCAGCGGCTGGCCCGGTACGTCGGGCCGGACGAACTGCACCAGGCGTTCAACTTCGACTTCCTCGACGCCACCTGGTCGGCCGACTCGTTCCGCAAGGTGGTCGACACCGCGCTGGCCGAGTCGGCGATCGTCGGCGCGCCGACCACCTGGGTACTGTCCAACCACGACAAGCAGCGGCACGTCACCCGGTACGGCGACGGCGCGCTCGGGCTGCGTCGGGCCCGCGCGGCCGCCCTGCTGATGCTCGCGCTGCCCGGCAGCGTCTACCTCTACCAGGGGGAGGAACTCGGCCTGCCGGAGGTGCTCGACCTGCCGGACGAGCTGCGTCAGGATCCCGCGTTCCGGCGCACCGGCGAGAGCCGGGACGGCTGCCGGGTACCGCTGCCGTGGGGCGGCGACGTCCCGCCGTACGGCTTCGGCCCGGCCGGTGGCGCCCCGGCCTGGCTGCCGGCCCCGCCCACCTGGCGGGCCCTCTCGGTCGCCGCCCAGACCGGCGCCCCGGACTCGACCCTGGAGCTCTACCGGACGGCGCTGCGGCTGCGACGCGAACACGCGCCGGTCGGCGGTGCGACCGAACCGGGCCAGGTGACCTGGCTGGGCAGCGAGCCGGGAGCGCTCGCCTTCAGCCGGCCGGCGGGGGCCGGTTCGACGGAGCTGGTCTGCGTGGTCAACTTCGGCGACGAGCCGGTGGGTGTCGACGGGTACGGGACGCCGATCCTGCGCAGCCAGCCGCCGGGCGCGACCGACGACCCGGCTCGGCTGCCGACCGACGCGGCCGGGTGGTTCATCCGGCCGGTAACCGGGTAACTCCCTATCGACCTGGTCGTCCGCCGCGCTCCGCGCCGACGGGCGGCTGGGGCGGCGGCCCCTTTGTGGTGGAGGGGATGGTGGTACCGGTGCTCCGGGAGCGCACTCCCGGGGCACCGGTGCGTCACACCACCCCGGACTCTGCCCGGAATGGTGTGGGGGAGTCTCAGTGGGGTGGGAACCCCGTCGAGATTCCCCGATCCGGTGGGGTGGGTGTGCCCGGAGCCGCCCGTCAGGGGGAGGGACGGGTGAGCATCGCGGCGATCCGGGCGATGCCGGCGCGTACCTCGGTGGGGTCCGGGGGTTGCCGGGGCTGCGCCGGCGCTCGGGTGCTCTCGCCGATCACCTCCTCCTCGCCGAGGTCCTCGTAGTCGCCGTAGATGCTGGTGTCGTCTAGGTCCGCCGCCTCGTCCTCGGCCTCGACCGCGATCTGCGCGGCGGCGATCTCGGCCCGGATCTCCTCGGCGGAGACCCGGGGCAGCAGCGGCTCGACCACCGCCATCAGCTCCTCGTCGGCCACCACCGACTCGGCCAGCGCCAGGGCGTGGGGCCGCTCGTACGGGCCGCAGACCACCGGCTCCCACTCCTCGTCGTCGTCGAGCGGGCCGAACGTGATGATCCAGGGCAGGGCGAGGATCGGGGAGTCGTCCGGCAGTTCCAACGTCACTAGTGCGCCCACGCGACTCATCATCGCGGCGATCCACACACCATTAGTGGCTTTTGCCCGAATCGTAGTTCTGGTCTCTTTCTCCGGGACCGATCACGCCCGGTTGCCGCCCACAGCCGCCCGTCACCCACAGCTCTGGCCGCCATCCACAGCCGGTCGCCGACTCACTCGGTCGACGGTGGGTGCGGCCGGGCCGGATCGGGCACCTCCGGCGCCCCGGCCAGGTCGCGGACCCTCCCCTGGTGGCTGGTCGCCGCGAGCGCCGCGCCGAACAGCAGCAACTGGTTGAGCAGATAGAGATAGATCAGCAGGCCGACCGCGCCGGCCACCACCGTGTACGCCGGATTCCGCTCCCAGCGCACCACGTAGTACCGGCCGACCGAGTTCAGCAGCGTCACGCCCACCGCCACCAGCAGCACCGCCGGCAGCCACCGCCGGAAACTCATCCGCAGCCTCGGTACGGCGAGCAGCAGCGCCGAGGCCAGCAGCATGTTGATCAGAAACGCCAGGAACCAGCTACAGATCGTGAGCCCGATCGAACGTGCGCCCAGCAGCCAGCTCAGCAGCGACTCCAGCGCGTCCACGGCACCGATCGAGAGCCCGAGCAACACGAAGATCACCAGCAGTACGGCCAGGTCGACGAGCTGGCGCAGCACGAGGTAGCCCGGATGCTGGGCCAGACCGTGGATCAACCGCTGCGAGGAGCGGATCGACTCGACCCAGCCGATGCCGGTGACCGCCAGCAGGATCAACCCGATGACCCCGGGGCGGCTGCTGCTCTGCCGGATCTGCTCGGGGTCGACGAACGGCAGGTTCCGGGTGAGGAACCCGACTATCACCTCGCCGCTCTCCGCGCTGTCCCCGAGCAGCGCGCCCAGCACCGCGTACGCCACCAGGCCGAGGGCGAAGACCGCGAAGAAGCCGTAGTAGGCGATCGCCGCCGCCAACCGGGCGCCGAGCACGTCGGTGTAGCGGCCCACCGCCCGGGCAAGGTGGTCGAACCACGGGGACTGCCGGCGGTACGCCGTCAGCCGCGCGTCGACGCGCAGCACCGCCCGCTCGAACGCGTTCACGCCGCCATCCTTGCCCATCACCACCCGACGCGGGGCCCGCTCGACCCGCCACGCCGGCACCGCCGCGTCGTGAACGGCTTCCCGGCTCTCGGCGGGACTCAGCCGCCGAGCGGGAAGTCCCGGCGGGGCTGCCAGCGGGCGTCGCCGCTGTGCGAGAAGAGGGTGAACTTCTCGACCTTGAACAGGGCGGAGAAGTCGGCCAGGTCCTCGTACACCTGGTCCAGCGCCTCCGGTGCGACGTCCTGGGCGACCGTGACGTGCGGATGGTACGGAAAACGGCTCTCCCGGCGCAGCTCGGGCGCCCGGCCGATCGCCGCGGCGAGCAGCTCGCACTCGCTGATCCCGGCGGCCACCACCACGAAGACCACCTCGGTGATCGGCCGGAAGGTGCCGGTACCGCGCAGGTGCAGCAGGTACGGGCGGTGCGCGGCGGCCACCTCGGCCAGGTGCCGCTCCACCGCCGGCAGGCTCGCCAGGGGTACGTCGGTCGGCCCGAGCAGCGTCAGATGCGCCGGCACGTACGCGGCCTGCGGGTCACCGGCCTCCGCCCGCCGTCGGGTGAGGAACTCACACCACGGCTCCGGGACGTCCACGGCGATCCCGACCCGGGTCATCGGAGTTCCCGGATCCTGCGATCCGTCCGTGACAACCACACTCCGCTCCACTCACCGCACCGGGCGGCAGCGCGCCGCCCGGCGACCACGTCCCGGTACCCGGCGGTCTGAGCCCCGCCGGGGCGTCCGGCGGGCTCAGCCGTTCCGGGTGCCGGGCAGGAACCCCACCCGGTCGTACGCCTCGCGCAGCGTGACCGAGGCGACCGCGCGGGCCTTCTCCGCGCCGATCGCCAGCAGCTTGTCGAGCTGCGCCGGATCATCGAGGTAACTCTGGGTGCGCTGCTGGATCGGCCGGACGAACTCCGCCACCACCTCGGCCAGGTCCTTCTTCAGGTCCCCGTAGCCCTTGCCCGCGTACGCCTCGACCAGCTCGTCGATGCTCCGGCCGGTCAGCGCGGAATAGATGACCAGCAGGTTGGAGACCCCCGGCTTCCGCTCCGGATCGAAGAGGATGTCCCGGCCGGTGTCGGTCACCGCCGACCGGATCTTCTTGGCCGATTTCGCCGGGTCGTCCAGCAGCATGATGATCCCGGCCGGCGACGAGGACGACTTCGACATCTTGGCCGTCGGGTCCTGAAGGTCCGTGATCTTCGCGGTGTCCCGGACGATGTGCGGCGCCGGCACGGTGAAGGTCCGGCCGAACCGGGTGTTGAACCGCTGCGCCAGGTCGCGGGTCAGCTCCAGGTGCTGCCGCTGGTCCTCGCCGACCGGCACCGCGTCGGCCTGGTAGAGCAGGATGTCGGCGGCCTGCAGGATCGGATAGGTGAAGAGCCCGACGCTGGACCGGTCGGCACCCTGCTTCACCGACTTGTCCTTGAACTGGGTCATCCGGCTCGCCTCGCCGAACCCGGTGATGCAGCTCAGCACCCAGGCGAGCTGGGCGTGCTCCGGCACCTGGGACTGGACGAAGAGGGTGGTCCGCTCCGGGTCCAGCCCGACGGCGAAGAGCTGCGCCGCCGCGACCCGGGTGGAGTGCCGCAGCGCGACCGGGTCGTGCCCGGCGGTGATCGCGTGCAGGTCCACCACGCTGTAGAAGGTGTCGTGCGTCTCCTGCATCGCCACCCAGTTGCGTACCGCACCCAGGTAGTTGCCCACATGGAACGAGTCGGCGGTCGGCTGGATCCCGGAGAGCACCCGGGGCCGGGCAGGAGCGTCGGACATGCCGGCAATTCTGACAGCAACCGTGGGAGCGTGTCCCGACGCCCCCGTGCCATTCCGCCCCGGTCGCACCGCGGCGGTGCGGCGCGGTCGAGCGGGAATCCGGGGAACCGGGCGCAACGGTGCGGACTCGTACCCTGAAACCGGAGTCGGTCGGCGGCTCCGCCGTACCCGGGTGCGGCGTACCGCCCGGCCGGGAGGGACAGCGCTTGGTACGGCAGCGGGGCGGACGCTCCTCCGGCGGCGAGCGGGGCGCGGTGGACGAGGCGATGGGCGAGCTGTACCACGCCTGCTACCGGCGACTGGTCGCGCAGGTCTACGCGTTCACCACGGACCTGACCGAGGCGCAGGACGTGGTGCAGGAGGCGTTCGCCCGGGCGATCGCCCGGCCGCAGGGGTTGACCGACGTCGACAACCCCGAGGCGTGGCTGCGTACGGTCGCGGTCAACGTCGTACGCCGCCGCTGGCGGCGACGCCAACTGCTGGACACCATCCTGCTGCGGGACCGTCCGGTGACCCGACTGGTCGAGGCCGCTCCCGGACCCGAGCGGACCGACCTGCGGGAGGCCCTGGCCGGCCTGCCGGTCAGCTATCGGGAGGTGATCGTGCTGCACTACTTCGCCGACCTGCCGGTCGAGGAGATCGCCACCGTGCTCGGGGTACCGACCGGCACGGTGAAGTCCCGGCTGTCCCGGGGGCGTTCGGCGCTCGCCGTCCAACTCGGCGACTACCAGGGCACCGGCGGGCCCGCCTCGACGCCGGGACCGGAGGGCCGGACGGACCCTCCGGCCGACAGTGCGGACAGTCCGGCCGGCCGGCCGGATCCGATGGCCGCCAGGACGGAACCACCGGCCCGGGTACGGCCGGCGGTGCGACCGGGGTGAGAGATGCCTGACCGAGATTTCTCCGGCCCGGACCTCGACGTACGGCTGGCACGCGGCCGGGCGGCGCTGCTGGACAGCATCGACCAGCCGCCACTGGCCCGGATCCGGGACCGCGCGGCGACCCGGCGCCGTCGGCGGCACGCGGCCGGCGCGGCCGGGGGCGCCGCCCTGCTCAGCCTGGCGGTGGTGGCGACCGTGGCGCTCCAGCCGTGGACGGGCGACGGCACCGACCCGGTGCCGCCGCCGGTGGCGGGCGCACCGCCCGGCGGTCCGGTCTACACCGGTGCCGGCATCACCATCAACGGGCTCACCACGGCCGCCGTGGCACACGTGCCGGGGACGATCAGCGACGTCGAGTTCGTCGACCCGGACCACGGCTACCTGCTGGCCCGCTGCGGGGCCGCCGAGCCCTGCCCGGCCAACCTGGCCCGGACCTCGGACGGCGGCGCGAGCTGGGAACACAGTGAACTGCCGGCCGGCAGCGCCGGGCAGCGCAGCCTGGACCTGGCCGCCTTCCCAGGCGGACGGCTGCTGGTCAGCCACCCCGGCGGGGCGTACGCCTCCACGGACGAGGGACGGAGCTGGCGGGAGGTCGGGACCGGGGACGGGACCGGCCAGGTGCCGGCGGTCCGGGGCGACCTGCTCCGGGCCGGGCCGGGCGGCGGGCGGTGCGGCCTGGACGTGGAGGTGTGGCGACCGGAGCTGGCTCGGGCGGGCGCCCCGGCGACCTCACCCGATCTCGACGTCTGCTGGGTGGCACCGGCGGCCGGTGCCGACGGCGCCTGGTGGGTGGGCGGCTTCCGGAACGGCCACCCCGCGGTGGCGATCACCCGGGACCGGGGAGCACGCTGGCGGACGGTGGAACTGCCGGGCACCGGCGTCCCGGCCGGTACCGTCGAGGTGGCCAGCCTGGGCAGCCAGGCGTACGCGGCGGTGCTCGGCACCGACCGGCGGCTGCTGGCCCTGCACCACTCCGCCGACGGTGGCCGGACCTTCACCCGGAGCCGGTCCGGCTCGTCGGGGCTGCCGGCGGGGCTCTCCGGTGCGCTGGTGCCGCTGCTGGACGGCCGGCTGCTGGTGACCGGCACCGACCGGCAGCTCTACCTGAGCGCTGACGACGGGGTGACGTTCCAGCGGGCCGGCGGGAGCCTGCCTCCGCTCGCCCGGCTGGAGCGGACCGTCGCCGGCTACGTCGCCTACGACCTGTTCGGTTCCGGCTGGGCGGCCTACTCGGCCGACGGCGCCACCTGGCGCAAACTCCAGATCATCTGACCGGATTCGAGATCATCCGATCGAATTCCAGATCGTCTGAGCGCCGCCGATCCCGGCGATCCGAGACTGGCGAGTCACCCGGGGCCCGACCGAACGAGTCACCCGGGGCCGGCCGAACGAGTCACCCGAGGCCGGCCGAACCGGGCGAGGACTCGGATTCCTCGCCGGGCTCCCCGTCGGTGCGTGCGGCCGGCACGCTGGCGCGCTGTTGCTCCGGCAGCCGGGCCACCGAGACACCGACCCGGGCCACCCGGCGGCCCTCCACCGCCAGCACCCGGAGCAGCCAGCCGCCCGCGCCGGAGCCGCCGTCCGGGTCGGCACCGTTGCGGAACCCACCCGCCGGGCGGCCCGGACCACCGCCGTTGCCGGCCACGCCGGGCTCCTCCGCGCCGGGCACCGGCACCTCGTCACCGCAGACCGGCAACCGGCCCAGGGCGGCCATCACGAAGCCGCCGACCGTCTCGTACGGGCCGGGTGGCAGGGCGATGCCGACCCGTTCGGCGAAGTCGGCGAGGTTGAGCCGGCCGTCCACCTCGGTCGGGGCGCCGGTCGACACCGGGTCGGGCGCGCTGTCGTACTCGTCGTGGATCTCGCCGACCAGCTCCTCGATCAGGTCCTCCAGGGTGACGATCCCGGCCGTGCCGCCGTACTCGTCGATCACGACCGCGAGGTGGTGCCGCTCGCGGCGCATCTCGGTCAGCGCCGCCAGCACCCGCTTGCTGCCCGGGATCTTCTTCACCTCCCGGGTCAGGTCCCCGATCGTGGTGCAGGTGTCGTCGTCCGGCCGGAGCAGTACGTCGCGCAGGTGCACGAAGCCGACCACGTCGTCGGAGGTGCCGTCGACCACCGGGTACCGGGTGTGGGTCTCGACCCGGACGAGTTGGGCCGCCTCCTTGAGAGGCAGTCCGGCGGCCAGGAAGACCACCTCGGTCCGGGGCATCATCACCTCCCGGACCAGGCTGGCGCCGGCCACGAGTACCTCGTCGATGATCCGCCGTTCGACCGGGTCGAGCCGGGTGTTCGCGGCGACCAGGTCCCGGAGTTCGGCCTCGCTGATCTGCTCCCGACCGGCCGTCGGGCTGGCCCCGAGCAGCGCGGTGACCAGCCGGGTCGAGCCGTCCGCCGCCCGTACGATGATCCGGGCCAGGGCCCGCGCGAGTGGACCCGGTTGCCGTCGAGTACGCCCCGACGATCGTCGCCGGGGCCCGGTACTGCCGCCGTCCCGCATGCCAAGGATGGTAGACACCGGAGGTACCCGATGTGGGCACCTCCGCCACCCGTGCACCCCACCGGCCGATGTTCGACTCTGTGCAGAATTGACAGAACATGGTGAAATGCTGGGGGCCCGGCGCCGAACACGAAGCCGATACGGAATCGGCACCGGAGCCAGCGCGGCATCCGTCGTACCGAAGCAGAAAGGCACAGGCGTGAAACTGCTCGTCACCGGAGGTGCGGGTTACGTCGGCAGCGTCGTCACCCGGCTGCTGCTCGACGCCGGGCACGAGGTGGTGGTCCTGGACGACCTGCGTACCGGACACGCCGAGGCGCTGGCCCCGGAGGCCACCTTCGTCCAGGCCGACGTCGCCGACGTCGCCGGAGTGCTGACCCCCGACTCCGGCTTCGACGGCGTCCTGCACTTCGCCGCGCTGATCGCCGCCGGGGAGTCGATGGTCAAGCCGGAGCTCTACTGGCAGGTGAACACGGTCGGCTCGCTGGCACTGCTGGACGCCGCCCGGCTGGCCGGGGTGCCCCGGATCGTCTTCTCCTCCACCGCCGCCGTCTACGGCAACCCGACCGAGACGCCGATCAAGGAGACCAGCACTCCGCTGCCGACCAGCACGTACGGCGCCACCAAGCTCGCCGTCGACATGGCGCTCACCTCGATGGCCACCGCACACGGACTGGCGGCGGTCTCGCTGCGCTACTTCAACGTCGCCGGGGCGTACCTGCGCCCCGGGGTGGCGCTCGGCGAGCGGCACGAACCGGAGACGCACCTGATCCCGATCGCCCTCCAGGTCGCCGCCGGCCGCCGGGACAAGCTGCAACTCTTCGGCGACGACTACCCGACCGAGGACGGCACCTGCGTCCGGGACTACATCCACATCGAGGACCTGGCCCGGGCCCACCTGCTCGCGCTGGAGGCCGCCAAGCCCGGCGCGCACCAGGTTTTCAACCTCGGCAACGGCTGCGGCTTCTCCAACCGCCAGGTGGTGGAGGCGGTCCGCGAGGTGACCGGGCACCCGGTGCCGGTCGAGACGGCGCCGCGCCGCGCCGGCGACCCGGCCGCGCTGGTCGCCTCCGCCGAACACGCCCGGACCGACCTCGGCTGGACCCCGGCCAAGCCGGCCCTGCCGGAGATCGTCGCCGACGCCTGGACGTTCTACCAGGAGCAGATCCTCGGCGGGGCAGCGTCGTGACCGGCACTCCCGAGACCACGCACCGCCCGGCCACCACCAACCACCCGGACCGGCCGGCCGGGCCGGTCACCGAGCGCGCCACCACCGGCTTCCTCAGCGAGTACGCCGAACGCCCCGCTGGAGTGTGGGCGGCACCCGGCCGGGTCAACCTGATCGGCGAGCACACCGACTACAACGACGGCTTCGTGCTGCCGTTCGCGCTGCCGCAGCGCACCGTCGTCGCCGCCGCACCCGAGAAGGGACGGCGCTGGACGGTCTGGTCCGAGCAGGCCGGTGAACGGCTCTCGTTCGGCCGGGCCGACGCCGCCGAACCGGGCCGGGTGGCCGGCTGGGGGGCGTACGTCGCCGGAGTGGTCTGGGCGCTGCGCGAGGCCGGGCACGACGTACCGGTGGCCCGGCTGGCCATCGCCTCCGACGTACCGCTCGGTGCCGGACTCTCCTCCTCGGCGGCGCTGGAGTCCGCCGTGCTCACCGCCCTGGCCGACCTCGGCGAACTGGACCTGCCACTGGCCGACCGGCCGGCGCTGGCCCAGCGGGCCGAGAACGACTACGCCGGGATGCCCTGCGGGATCATGGACCAGTCCGCGTCGCTGCGCTGCCAGCCCGGGCACGCGCTCTTCCTGGACTGCCGGACGCTCGCCGTCGAGCAGGTGCCGTTCGACCTCGACGCCGCCGGGCTCGCCATCCTGGTGATCGACAGCAACGCGCCACACCGGCACGTCGGCGGCGAGTACGCCGCCCGCCGCGCCGCCTGCGAGTCCGCCGCCGCCGCGCTCGGGGTCCCGGCGTTGCGGGACGTGACCGTCGACCGGCTCGACGCCGCGCTGGCCCGGCTCGACGACGAGACGGTACGCCGCCGGGTGCGGCACGTCGTCACCGAGAACCAGCGGGTACTGGAGACCGTCGAACTGCTCCGCGCCGGCCGGCTGGCCGAGATCGGGCCGCTGCTGACCGCCTCGCACTCCTCGATGCGGGACGACTTCGAGATCACCGTCCCGGAGGTGGACACCGCGGTCGAGGCGGCGCTGACCGCCGGGGCGTACGGGGCCCGGATGACCGGGGGCGGGTTCGGCGGCTGCGTACTCGCCCTGGTAGACGCGGCAGCCGCCGAGACTGTGGCGTCGGCGGTGACCGAGGCGTACGCCGGACGCGGCTTCCGCGCCCCGGCCACCTTCACCGCGACCCCCGGCCCGGGCGCCGTACGCCTCGGCTGACAACCGAACCGGTCGGGCTCGGTCAGCCGCTGCCGAACAGATGGCGAGAGGTCTGCCGGATGCGTTCCTCGGCCTCCTCACTGCCTGGCGTCGTGGCGATGTCCCGGATGTCGAAACCCGGACCCAGCACCTCGCGGTAGCGCGCGTTCACCAAGTCGTTGAACGCTCCCTGCGCACGGTCGATGGTTTCCACGATGAGGCGTGCCAACGTTCGCGGCTCATGCCTTCGGTAGACAGCCGGGTCGAGCCACAACTCCGAGATCTTTCCGCCGGCCACGGTGACTCTCACCAGGCCGTCGGCAGTCTCCGCCGTAGCGTCCGCCGCCGCCACCTCGGCCTGGATCTCGCCGAGCCGGTCACGCACGTTGTGGAACCGTTCGAGCATCTCGTTGAGTCGATGGCCATGCTCGCCTCGAAACATCCGTCCCTCGCTCAGCTATACGGATCTTCGTTCCTGGGTTCCCAGGCGGTATGGTCGCCCGGGAAGGCCCCCGGAATGTCGTCGCCGCCGAGTTCGTCAACGGCGGTCGCGGCATGGATACGGGGACCGATGTTCTGCATCGCCTCGGTCATCGCCTCCAGTCGCGGCAGTATCGACGCGAAACCCGCGATGATCAGACCGACCGCGCCGATTATGACGCCGACGATCCCGACGATCAGGCCGACCACCGCTCCGACTCCGGTGATGCCGGTGTAGACAGCGATCACGGCACCAGCGATTCCCAGGATCAATCCGATGACGCCCAGGATGTATCCGACAATCTCGTACCAGCGGACTTCGAAGCTCTCAGCAACGTCGACCAACGCCGACCCGACGACCTGTAGCGCGGCGGCCTCGTCGTCGATCGCCCGCTCGATCGTCTCCATATAGCCGACGAACTGCTCGTACGCCGCGCCCGTCCAGCGATCCTGCACGGATGACAGCAGCATCTCCGTCAACCGCTCCGCGTGCTCCTCGAGCGCCACCTGGGCAGCGGCCTTTTCTCCACCGGCTCCCCACACACTCTCGCCCACCGCCTTGAGGCGATCGATATCGACCCAGGACAACTCTTCGAGATACCGGAGCGGATCATCACATCCCACCGCTCGCGCGATCGACGACAGTTCACGGACCTCGGCGGGAATGACCAGAGCCATCAGATGAATCGCCCATGGGCACTCCGGTCAGCCCGATCATAAGATCGTGCGACCTCGTGCAGGTTGGTGTCGGTGATCCGCAACTGCTGAACGATCTTGTTGTTCCGGGCCGCTGTGGCCCGCCGGGCCGCCTCGTAGACCTGACCGAGTCTCTCCAAGTGCCAACCAAGCGCGACCAGATACATCATCCTGCCGCCCCACACCCGATCTTCGAGTACGGCATCTCCGAGGAAGATCCGCCGATTGAGATCCTCGAGATCGTCGGCGACGGCGGAGCCTCTAACGCCGTACCATCGGAGTGCATCAGTGTCAGTGACAAAGCCGCTATCCGTCATCGGCCCCCTCAGCATTAGGTAAGAGTATTACTTACAGTCAATGTCGATGGAACCCGACAGGAGTAGCCGTGACATCGGCCCGACCCGAACGCATCCCGGAGGACCTGCCGTTCGTCGTCCGGACCGACCGCCGAAAGTTCCTGCTCTGGTTCGGCGGCATCACCTTCGCCGGCTATCTGCTGCTGTGCTGCGTCGTCGGTACGGTGCTCTACCTCGGCACCCGCGACCTCGGCACGTCCCCCGGGGTCACCGTGGCGCTCGTCGCGATCCCGCTGCTCGCTCTGGGTCTCCTGCTGGCAGTTCCGGTGCTGGTCGGACACCACCGGTTCATCGGGCGTGGACCGCTGCTGGCGGCGGACCATGCCGGCCTCTGGGTGCGCAACGTCGGCTTCCTGTCCCGTCCACAGTGGCTGCCGTGGGAGGCGGTCCGCGCCGTGTATCCGAGACACCAGGGCCCGGAGAAGCTGGTCTGGATCGAAGCCGACCCCCGCTATCCCGGCATGCCACCCGGCACCCGGCTCGTGGTCACCACGCTGATGTCCGACCACGACGCCCGGCAGGTTCTAGTCGCGCTCGCCGGACTGGCAGCCGGACGGGCCGTCGTCCACCCACCTGGTTGACCGCCGAAACGGCCCGACGATCTTACCGGCGCTGACCACACAACACATCGCCCCGTCGATACGCCCGTCCGGGTCCGGGTTCGACGGTGGGCCTGAGGGTCTCCCAGGTCCGTGGCGTCAACGCCGCGCCGGACGTTGGGCGCTGTCGCCACCGGGCCGCGGTCGCGGCGACATCCGGGGCGCGGCCCGCTTCTGCCGTCCGACTCGATAGGCGCGCAGCGCTTCCCAGCGCGTTGCTTCGTCCCGCTCGCGGTAGCCGATCAGCCTGATCCCGACACAGCTCGGTCGGTCGCCCCGATCGTCCCGCGAGAGGTGGCGGAACCGTTGGCCCGTGACGCCGTGGGGTGGGCTCAGGTAGGAACCGCCGGCGAGCCGGAAGGCGCCCTCGAAGCGCCGGTCGCCGTCGAACCGCTCATGCGGCAACTCACGGACGATCTCGTGCACGCCCCCGCAGCAGTCATAGACGTCGTCCGGCGATCGGCCGGCCTCATAGGCACCGACCGGGCTGAGCCGGCTGTCCGGCGTGAACTTGAGATTGGCGTGCAACGGTGTCGGCGGGTCAAGTCCCCAGGGGTAGGGCTGGGCGACGCAACCGGAGAGCGTGATCCACTCGGCGACCGTGGGAATGTCCCAGCGCCAGTCGTCGCCGCCGGGTGGCCGGGGCAGCGAGCCGAGGAGGTTGCTCAGTTCCCGCCACATCCCGGCGAACGCGCTCCCGTCGACCCGGTCCTGGGGCAGTACGTAGGGCATGGCAGGTTCGCTGCCCGGTGGCCGGCGCAGGATGAGGTCGACGTCGCCGACCCGCAGTGGATAGCGCATCGCCTGGAACGGATAGGGGCAGATGGCGCTGGCGGAGAAGCCGACCAGGTCGGGGGTGAAGACGCTGGGGCCGACGGCCGCGCCGAGCCGGCCCAGCAGGATCCGTACCCGCTTCAGGGTCGCCGGGCCGCTGCCGCGGGCCCTGAGCACGGCGTCATGCTGCTGCAGCTCGTCGCGGATACGGCGCAGCGTCACCGGGTCGTCGCGGGCGATCTCGATGAGGAAACTGACGTTCGGATAGAGCCGCTTGTGCTCGCCACCGCATTGGCTGATCGCCTCGGCGATGAGGCTGTTCGCCAGCCCGGTCTCGCGGTACGGGGCGGTGGCACTCAGATAGGTGTCGAACAACCACCGCCACATCTCACGGAGACGCGGTACAGCCGCCGGTTCGTTCCGCAGGATCGTGTCGGTCTCCCGCAGTATCCAGCGCTGGAGGCCCAGGCCACCGTCCTGGACGATGGAGTCGATCAGTAGGACGGTCCAGAACCGGGCGACGCTGTCCGCCGGCACGTCGTGCGGGCGATGCGCGGTGCGGACCTCGACATCGATCTCCGGCAGTGCGTGCTCGAGGAACTCGTCGAGCGGTGCCAGAGCCGGGCAGAGTTCTCGGGCTGGCATGCCGCGGAGCAGGCCCTCGGACACACCCGGGCGGTGGAGATATGGGATCCAGGCTTCGGCCGCGATACGGACGTGGGCGACCTGCCGAGCCTCGTACGCGGGGTCCGGGACGGCGCTTGCGGACCGGACCGTCTCCGGCGAACCCGCCGGAACCGTCACCTGAGGCGCGTCGGGCGAGGGCAGGATGGCGGTGCCGGCGGATGCCGGGGAGGCCACAGCGATCCCGTCCCTCGCCAGGACCAGCGTCAGCAACGCGGCCCAGAGGCTTGCCACGCCAGCCAGCCAACTGGCCACTTCCAGGCTTTGCAGACCGAAGAACGTGGCCGCGAGGGCCAGACCCGCTGCGAGGACGCCGCCGCCGAGCCAGGAGACCACCGTCCGTCGCTTCACCGTCACCAATCCATCACCTGCGAACCGGACAACAGTTGTCGTCGACCAACCTGCGGTGCCCTCGGGAGTGACTCGAACACCCGCCTGCGGCTCCGAGGGCCGCCGCTCTATCCCCTGAGCTACGAGGGCCATACCGAACCCGGGTGGGCTCAACTTTCGATGCTAACGGCAGGGTTCCACCCGGGCCCCCGGGCCGAGCCCGGCACGACCGGACCGGCAACGGGTGTCGACAGCCACTGGGGTGGGATCGGTGTCGCACCGGTTGCCCGTGGTGGTCGCCGAGGTCAGGAGCTGCCGTCCCGCTCCCATTCGGCATGGTCCGCCTCGATCCGCTGCCACACGGCCCGCAGCCGCTCGTCCGGCACGTCGTCGAGCGGCAGGTGGAACACCTCGCGCAGCACGGTCCGCCATTCGGCGTACCCGGACAGTTGCCGGACCGTCGCGGACCCGGCCACCGGCCGCTCGGTCAGCACCTGGCCACGGATGATCCGGGCGCCGGCCGGCGTCCGGTGCTGCGCCGTCACCACCCGCACCATGCCCGACGTCGGCGAGGTGGAGAGTTCGATGTGCTGGTCCACCAGATCGCTCGGCCGGGTGGCCGTGGTGGGGAAGTCCATCCCGACGAATGCGCCACCGGGTTCGTGGTCGAACCGCCAGCCGGCCGGCACGGCTTCCGACGGCCGCAGCCGGAACCGGTCGTCGGGTCCGAACGCTCCGGCCGCCAGTGGCACCGGGTCGAGCGGGCCGTCGCCCAGGCCGGTGTCCACCCACCAGGCTCGGCCGTCCAGCTCAGTGGTCAGCGCGAGATGGTTGCCGCTGTCCCCGGCCGGATCCCCGGCCTGGCCCTGCACGCCGGCCCGATGCCAGGTCACCTGGTAGCCAAGCGTGGTCAACAGTGCGGAAAATGCGCCGTTGAGCTGGTAGCAGTACCCACCCCGCCCGGCTACCAGGTATCCCGCCGCCTCGACCGGGTCGATCCCCCGCGCCTCGCCCAGGGCGATCCAGACGGTCTCGTACGGCACGCGTTCGACGTGCGCGGCGTGCAGGCGGTGCAACTGCGCCACCGACGGCCGGTCCGCCCGCTCGGCCACCGGGTCGAGACCCAGCCGGCGCAGGTAGGCGGCGACGACCGTGTCGTCGAGCGTCGGTGGCCGCCACAGATCGGTGCCCAGCGTCGACTTATTGATCACGTGGTCAGCTTAGCCAGCGGCAGTGACGGTAACGGCATCAACTCAGCGAGCGAGATCAATTGTTCTGCACCGCGTTCCGCTGTCGCCCACGTCAGGGAATGACGAACCTTGAGCCCGGTGAGCGCCTTCTCGTCGACCTCCGGCAGGCACAGCCGGTCGGCGGCGTCCGCGGTCCCGCTGCGCCACTGCGCGGGGGGTGAGGTCCCGGCGGAGCCGGAGTACACGTCCGCCTGTTCCTGCATCGGATCGGTGAGGCCGGCCAATGCGCTGGTCAGAGTGGCGTTGGTACGGAAACCCGCCCAGGTCCTCCAGGGCACGTCACCGGAGGCTGGACGGGTGACCACGGTGCCGCCCGGGACGTGCGGCCGGCTTCAGCCGCTCGGTGAACGGCTGGTCCCCACCCCGGCTGAGTACGTGGTAGAGGTCGCCCGCCGCAACCGGTGCACCACCCGTCCGCCGGGCGGCCGCCGATCACAGCGTCGCGGGCGGCGAACAGAAGAGATGCTGTGGCCCGTTCAGCGGATACCTGCCACGGCCTTCGGCGCTGGCGGCGGGTTTCGGCGCAGCGGCCTCGCTCTGGAGTACGGCGCCGAGGCAGAAGACCACTTCCCGCACCGGCTCCGGAAGCCTGACCGTGGCGACGTAGGGGCGGCGGCCTTCGAGTGGCAGGGAGACCGAGAACTCCTCGGTGACTTCCTCGCCGGGTGGGACGAACGTGCCTTCAATCGTGCCGACCGCGTCGGCGTTCACTCCGGATGGGATGGCGAAGGTGCGCTTGGCCAGCTCGACCGTGCCATCCTTCCGGGCGGTCACGTAGACGTCGAAGGCGTGCGAGGCGGCGTCTCCTTCCACCCCGGCGTAGGCGACGATCGGCTCCACGCCCTGGTTGCGCAGCGTGTAACGGATGTCCAGGGACTCCGCCCGAGGGGTGACCTCGGCGTCGAAACTCGCCGTCCGCTTGGCGCCGGTCGGGCTCCACTCCGGCTCGAAATCCACATAGGCATCCGCGCCGCAGCCGGCCAGCGTGACGACGGTGAGCATCGCCGCACCGCCGGCGAGAAGCAACTTCTTGATCAAGAGTACGACGTCCTTCTCGGCCAGCCCATCTCGTCACGGAAAGCATTCTCGGTGTAACTGTAGGGGTGGTCGGGGTCGATCTGGCCGGGCGTGTTCGGGTCGTCGTCCTCGTCGATCGGCAGGCCGACGGCCTCTCGTTCGTCGTTCTCGACCCCGACATCGTCCGGCCCTTCGTGGGTACCGGGAGCGGACGTGTTGTTGCCGTAGTCGTAGACGTGGGCGAACTCGTGGAACAGGCCCTCGATCGGCGGGCGTTCGTCCGACGACGACAGCCGGCTCGGGTTGTAGGTGACCTCGTAGTTCTCGCCCAGATGCCAGTTCGTGGTGGACGAGGCGGTGTTGGAATCGGCCTCGACCCAGCGGATCAAGGCGTACAGGATTCCGGTGATCCGGCTCTTCGGCGGCCATCTGGAGCACGCGGTTGAGGCGTTATCCCGGGTCGACAGCAGCGGCCGGCAGATCAGCCCGGACCAGATGGTCTCCGCGCTGACCTACCAGGCCGAACACGGCGAGACCCTCACCGACTGCATCTCCGGGATCCGGGAGAGCATCGCCGACGGCGGGTTCGGGGACGTCGCGGCGGAACCGGTCTTCCAGACCATCGTCGCTATCAGCGGCGAGGACGACGTGCAGGGCGCCCGCTGGACCGCCCTCGCCCGACCGGGTGGGGAGGACCCTCGACGGCGTCGTCGTGCAGGCCGAGGTCGCACTGCACCGGGCGGTGCGGTTCCTCCGGTACGAGGCCGGGGTGCCGGTGGCCTGGCTGGTGCCGTACCCGCAGCAGTTCATGCTGCTCGCGCTCTTCTTCCACCACCGGCCGCGCCTCGCTCAGTCTGCCCGGCCACCACCCCCAGCCGCTGCCGGAACGCTTCGACACCGAGGACGGCCGGGTACGCGCCTTCCTGCTCTGGGAGCTGAATCACTTCGGTCAGCGCTACGGGCTGGACGGCGAACCGATCCAACTCGTCGACCTGCTGGCCCGCTCCGGACCCGCCGCCTACCGCCGGATCGTCACCGGGACACGGGACGCCGCCAGCATCGCCAACCGGATCGTCCTGCCCACCCCACCCGGCACCCCAGTACGCGACGCCCTGCGCAACCTTCCGTTGAGACTGCTACGGCCGGTGGCGGTCAGCCACGGCATGCCGCCAGCGGCGTTGGCCCAACTGCTCGCCGATCACCGCGAAGGGTTCATCCGGGAGCGCAGCGCCGCCCTGGTCAGGCCGGAGCAGCAGTTCATCCAGGAGATTGGCGGCGAGGATCTCACCTGGGACAGCACCCAGGAGGACGGATCCTGATCGGAGGGTCGGATGGTACGAGCATCGAGGTTATCCACAGGTTCCCGACTGTAGGGTGACGAGGCGGTCGCGCTTCGTGCTATAACCTCCGAGTCAATTTCACCTGATAATCGGGGGTATCGGGCTCATGGAGACAACCGAGCCGGGGTGGCGACCGGAGTATCGCGGCGATGACGCCAGCGTCGGCAACGTCGGCTCGGGTAAGGAACTCGGCGCGCACCTCTACTACCTCTACCGGGCCGGTCGCAACGAGCTGCCCAGGATCGCCAGGACCTACGCCGACGTGACCGTGCTGGTGCACCAGACGGCCGGGGCGATGGAAGGGCAGTTCGACCTACCCGACCGAGGCATCGGCCCGGCCCAGCAGCGTCTGCTGGAGTTGCGCGCCGAGGTACAGGACGTGCTGCGACTGACCTCGCTGCGGATGTCGGAGGTCGGCGCCGCACTGGTCACCATCGCCGACCGGTACGCGGCCACGGACGAGGCGGCTGCCAAGGAGTTCACCCGACTCCTGGGCAACAACGCGTCTGACTACCAGCGTCCCGCCCTCACCCCGCCCGATCCCCCGGCCCCCGGGGATCCACCCCTGGCGGATCCCCGCATTCCCCGCAACATCGTTGACTGACCTGGCCAGACGGGAGACGCCATGGTCGACAACTCGATCCCCTTCGACTACCGACAGATGCACCAGTACCTGAACGAGATCGGCACCTACCTGGCCGAGCTGCACTACATCGACCAGGTGTTCGCGTATATGGACGAGGCCGAGTCCAGTTGGTGGGAGACGGCCGTCGATGGGGTGCTCAGTGCCGGGACAAGTTCCGGTGACACTATCGTCGTGGATTTCGTCGGGACTGTTTCCTTCAAACGAACCTGGCGTTTACCGCAGACACTACCTCTGCGACTACCCTGGCAGGATTCGTTCGAGGAGGAGGTCCGGGGGCGAATCGAGAAATACAAGACCGAGGCATCGGAATGGGCCTCGAGTAACATGGACTCAATCAAGTCGATGACCAAGCCACTCGCCCATCCCACCGGGTCCGTCTATCTTAACGACCTGATCCAACCATCCCGGGACGCCCTGGCACGGCTGGAAGACTTTGTGACCCACGACTTCGGCAAGCTGCGGCAGAGCCTCGGCCACTGGTCCGGTGAGGCGGCCGATGACTTCGCCACGAACTTCTACAACCCGTTCGAGCACACCCTGGCCAGCCATCAGCGGATGATCACCGCGCTCGTCACCGGCCTAGAGGGCGCGCACACGATCGTCGACCTCACTCAGCAGAGCCTGATGAACGTGTTGCACAAAACGCGCGACGCGCTCCTCGAACAGTTGCACCGGCGCGCCCAGCAGGCGGCAGCGATGCAGAAACAGGCGCAGGAGCAGTCCATCAAAAACGCGATGATCATCGTTAGCGCGGTTATTCCAATCTTCAAGAAGCAGGAGCTCTGGGACACCCGCCTCGACCTGGCCGGCGTCGCCGCTTCCGCTGCGGCGGGTGCCGCTTCTGCAGGGGCCATGGAGGAGCACGCCCTGACCGGGGGTACTGCCGAGGAACTGCTTCTCTCGCTGGGCAAAGCCATCCAGCTTATCGAGGACAACGCAGACCACCAGTACCGCGATCTCGACGAAAAGGTAAGTGCTGTCCTTTCCCGCATGGATCTCATCCGGAACACACCAAGCGGCGAAGACGGGCGGTTGATACCCCCGCAGCCCCGACTCATCGACGGCACTAACAGCAGCGATTTCTACCTGCCGGATGCCAGATGAACTCCTCCGATCAGCGCCTCCGCGCTCGAATGCACTCTCCGACTGTCCGCCACAGGCTAATTGTGGCTGCCGCTACCATCATTCTTGTGCTCGCGGCATGCGACCCCGGTCCGGAGCCGGTTGAGACTCCCGAGCCGCGGGTGACGTATGGGCAGGTAGCCCCAGACATGTGCGAACGCATGAAGATGGACGAGCTTGCTGCCCGGTTCAATCTGAAGCTGCGATCGTCGTACGACCCGACACTGAAGTTCGAGCACCGGGCCGGATACGACTACATCAGCTGTGATATCAGGACATACGATGACGGCGAACGCTTCCGAACGCCGCTGAAGGAGTTTGACCCGGGCGGGACCGTCACACTTCGCAGGTACCCGAATCATGATGATGCCAAGGGCGATCACGACGCGGCGATGTCCTCGTTGCGGGCCCTTGAGCAGTCCAGGACGGAGCTGTCGACGAAGGCAGTCAACGGCGGCTGGTGGGATGAGGGGATGTACGTCCAGCGGATAGATCCGATCGATCCGAAACAGTACCCGCGCGTCGAAAACCTCGACGCGGCAGAGGTCGGGGTGGGTTACGAACTCCGGCATGGAAACCTTCTCATCAGAACGCACCTTGACACGCAGGCACCCACTCCGCAGATCGAGCAGGTCCTCGCCTTCCTTCGTGACTTCGCGGACGCATTCACCAAGGACGCGGTGACCCATCTCGCCCGTACCAGCCCGGACTGATCCGGCTACCCGAGGACGCTAGATGTTCGAAATATCGCGTACCGGCGAGGATCCGGCGGGCCGCCGCGCACGGAGTCGACGACTGTGGAGAGCAAACACAAGGTTTCGCAATCCCTCGCCGGAGCGGGTCCATCCACCCATCGCCGGCTTCCACCATCAAGCGGAGGTTGGTGAGGGGCGCTGGTTGGTGCTCTCCGGCCAGCTCGGGATCCGACCTGGCGGACACGTACCGGATGACCAGATCGAGCAACTGGTCATCGCGCTCGAAAACGTCCGCCAGAACCTCTGCGGCGCCGACATGGAGATCAACGACGTAGTAAAGCTGACCATCTACCTCGTCGGTGGTGTCGACATGGATCGGCTG
Organism: Plantactinospora sp. ZYX-F-223; assembly: GCF_039649625.1. Lineage (NCBI taxonomy): Bacteria > Bacillati > Actinomycetota > Actinomycetes > Micromonosporales > Micromonosporaceae > Plantactinospora > Plantactinospora sp. ZYX-F-223. The sequence goes on from NZ_JBDJAV010000020.1 coordinate 21,326, forward strand.
CGAGCTGAAATCGCCCGCTGGCTGGGCGGCCACGAACCGACCCTGAGCATCCTGTTCGTCGCCGGGCTCGTCGGTCCCAGCTTCCGGGTGCAGGTTGACGCCGTGGCTGCCGCTCCCTTTCACTGAGTTGCGTTGGCCGGTCTCACACGCCGGTCACCGGGGCGATCGGCCGTTTCGGTGTTCGTTCGCCACCCAGGCGTCCGGCAGCGTGACCCACTCGTCCTAGGCCACCGGCACCACTGTGGCGTCGAGCCGGGGAAGCTGGCCCGGATCCTCCATCGGACAGAGCAGCCACACCGCCCCGGCCCCGCCCCGGGCCAGGTCCGCCAACTCCTCCAGCAACTCCATCGCGCCGTACCGGGCGAGCGGCGCGGCGTGCAGGCTCTTGATCTCGATCAGGTACAGGCCGGCTCGGGCTGCCACCAGCAGGTCGATTTCGTAGACGTGACCGGTGTCGGCGGTGAAGGTGAAGTTCGACCAGGCCCGGTACGGCTCGGCGTCGGGAAGGTGCCGGCGGATGTGCTCCAACGCGGCCCGTTCGTGGTCGAACTGCGACGGCGTGATCGTCGTCCACCGGCCGTCCTGCATCGGTGCACGCCTCCTGTCACGTCCATGCCGCGATCCTGGCCCGGACGGGTCAGCGGCAGGCATCCCAGCGTAGTGACTCCGCGACAACCCGCGCGCTCGGGTTATCGGCGGACGACACCCGGTAGCCGGCTCGACCCGCGACCCTTCCGAGCCAGCGACGACCTACGACGGTCAGCCCGCCTCGACGATCATCCCCGCGCCGACCGTACGGTTGGTCGACTCGTCGATCACGATGAAGCCACCCGTCGTACGGTTGCGCCGGTACTCGTCGGCGAGCAGCGGCACAGTGGTCCGCAGCCGTACCCGGCCGATCTCGTTGAGCTTGAGTTCGGTGGCGGCCTCGTCCCGGTGCAGCGAGTTCACGTCGAGCAGGTACCGCAGGTTGCGGACCACGGCCCGGGCCGACCGGGTGGTGTGCTTGATGGCGTACTTGCCGCCGACCCGCAGCGGCCTGGTCTCGTCCATCCAGCAGATCATCGCCTCGATGTCCTGGGCGACCGCCGGGGCGTTGGTCGGCCGGCAGATCAGGTCACCCCGGGAGATGTCGATCTCGTCGGTGAGGCGCACGGTCACCGACATCGGCGGGAACGCCTGCTCGACCGGGCCGTCGGCGGTCTCGATCGAGGCGATCCGGCTGGTGAACCCGGACGGCAGCACCATCACCTCGTCGCCCGGCTTGAGCACACCCGAGGCGACCTGCCCGGCGTAGCCCCGGTAGTCGGTGACCGTGGTCGACTGGGGACGGATCACGTACTGCACCGGGAACCGTACGTCGACCAGGTTGCGGTCGCTGGCGATGTGCACGTGCTCCAGGTGGTGCAGCAGCGACGGGCCCTCGTACCACGGGGTGTGCTCGGAGCGGGAGACGATGTTGTCGCCATGCAGCGCCGAGATCGGCACCACGGTCAGGTCCGGCACGTCCAGCTTCGCCGCGAAGGCGGTGAACTCGTCCGCGATCTGCTCGAAGACCTCCTGGGACCAGTCGACCAGGTCCATCTTGTTGACGCAGAGCACCAAGTGCGGCACCCGGAGCAGCGAGCAGAGGAACGCGTGCCGGCGGGACTGCTCGACCAGTCCCTTGCGTGCGTCGACCAGGATCAGTGCCAGGTCGGCGGTGGACGCCCCGGTCACCATGTTCCGGGTGTACTGGATGTGCCCGGGGGTGTCGGCGATGATGAACTTCCGCCGGGGGGTGGCGAAGTATCGGTACGCCACGTCGATGGTGATGCCCTGCTCGCGCTCGGCCCGCAGCCCGTCGGTGAGCAGCGCCAGGTTGGTGTACTCGTCGCCCCGGGCCGCACTGACCGCCTCGACCGCCTCGAGCTGGTCGGTGAAGAGCGACTTGGTGTCGTAGAGCAGCCGGCCGATCAGGGTGGACTTGCCGTCGTCGACGCTGCCAGCGGTGGCGAACCGGAGCAGGTCCATCGCACGGGTCTCGGTGGGGACCATGGTCGCCGTCATCAGAAGTAGCCTTCCCGCTTGCGGTCTTCCATCGCCGCCTCGCTGACCCGGTCGTCGCCCCGGGTGGCGCCGCGTTCGGTGATCCGGGTCGCGGCCACCTCCTCGATCACCAGCTCGACGGTGTCCGCCGCCGACCGGACCGCCGCCGTGCACGAGGCGTCGCCGACGGTGCGGTAGCGGACCTGCTCGACAAAGGGCGTCTCACCGGCCCGGGGCGAGATGAATTCGTTGACCGCGTAGAGCATGCCGTCCCGCTCGACGACCTCCCGCTGGTGGGCGTAGTAGATCGACGGCAGCACGATCTTCTCCTGGGCGATGTAGTGCCAGACGTCCAGCTCGGTCCAGTTGGAGAGCGGGAAGACCCGGATCGACTCGCCCGGATGGTGTCGGCCGTTGTAGAGCGACCACAGCTCGGGGCGCTGGTTCTTCGGATCCCACTGGCCGAAGTCGTCGCGGAAGCTGAAGACCCGCTCCTTGGCCCGGGCCTTCTCCTCGTCCCGCCGGGCGCCGCCGAAGAGCGCGTCGAAGCGGTACTTCTCCACCGCGTCGAGCAGCACCGGCGTCTGGATCCGGTTGCGTACCCCGTCGGCCGGCTCCTGCACCAGCCCGGACTCCAGCGCCTCCGGCACGCTGGCCACCACCAGTTGCAGCCCCATCTGGGCCACCCGCCGGTCGCGGTATTCCAGTACCTCCGGAAAGTTGTGCCCGGTGTCGACGTGCATCACCGGGAACGGGATCCGGGCCGGCGCGAACGCCTTCTCGGCCAGCCGGAGCATGACGATCGAGTCCTTGCCTCCGGAGAAGAGCAGCACCGGCCGCTCCAGCTCGGCCACCACCTCGCGGATGACGAAGATGCTCTCGGCTTCCAGCGCGTCGAGATGGGAGACCCGGTAGGCCGCCGGCGAGGTCATGCCGTCACCTCGCCACGCTCACCGACGGAATCCGGCTTCCCGGCGCTGGCGAGATCGGCGATTTCGGCAAGGGCGCCGGCCCGCTGGCCGATCCGCTCGCGGTGCCCGCTCATGCCGGCCCGCGCAGGTGCTGCTCGCATGGGATTTCCAGACCCTCCCGGTCGGTTAAGTCGCCATGTCCTGGCCTACGGTACCCGGAGGTGGCGCTGCAACGCTGCGAGCAGCCGAGGAGCGAGATCCTTACGGCACACCACCAGATCCGGCAGGCGGGGATCGGCCTGGTTGTATTTCAGCGCGGATCCGTCGATTCGGGAAGCGAAAAGTCCGGTGGCCGTCGCCACAGCGACCGGAGCCGCCGAATCCCACTCGTACTGGCCGCCGGCGTGCACGTACCCATCGACCTCGCCGCTGATCACGGCGGCGATCTTCGCGCCCGCCGAGCCCATCGGCACCAGCTCGGCGCCGACTTCGGCGGCCAGGTCGGTGAGGAAGACCGGGGGCCGGCTCCGGCTCGCGGCCAACCGGATCCGCCGGCCGATGCCGTCCGGGCCGGTACCGTCGGTCGCCGCCGGCAGCGTCATCGGCGGGTACGCCGGCGGCTGGTCGGTGCCGAGCACCCGGTGCTGGGCGGGCAGCCCGACGGCGCCGGCGACCAGTCCGTGCGCGGTGCCGGCCCGGCGGGACCAGAGCGCCACATGCACCGCCCAGTCCGCCCGGCCCTCCTCGGAGAACTCCCGGGTGCCGTCCAGCGGGTCGATGATCCAGACCCGGTCGGCGCCCAGCCGGGGCGCCACCTCCGGCTCGGCCTCGGCGGCCCAGGCCAGCCGGGCGCCCTCGTCCTCCTCGGAGAGCACCGCGTCGGCAGGCCGCCAGCGGGCCAGCTCGGTGCGGAGGAGTTCGTGCGAGACCTTGTCGCCGGCCGCCTTCAGCGCTCCCGGGTCGGAGAAACCCAGCTCGGCCCGGAGTTCCAGCAGCGCCTGGCCGGCCCGACCGGCCAACCAGCGGGCGAACTCACCGTCGATAACTGGCGGCGCGGCCATCAGCACACCTCCATGGAACCGGCGTCGCCGGCCGCCCGACACGGAATCATCATCGTCAGCCTCCTCACCCGCGGCGAGAAGACTACCGGTCTCGGTGCGGGCGCGGGTGCACCGGCGGTCCGCCACACCGGTCGCGGTCCGTCCGTCGCCGCTCAGGTCCCGTGGTACGAGTTCTGCGCCCACTCCAGGCCGCGGGTCACGATCGCCTCCGCCGCATCGGCCGCCCGGTCCACCAGGAACTCCAGCTCCTTGCGCTCCACCGGGGAAAAGTCGGAGAGTACGAAGTCGGCCGGGTCCTGCCGCCCCGGCGGCCGCCCGATCCCGAACCGCACCCGCAGGTAGTCCTTCGTCCCCAGCGACTTGGACATCGACCGCACCCCGTTGTGCCCGCCCTCGCCACCGCCCTGCTTCAGCCGGATCTGCCCGTACGGGATGTCCAGCTCGTCGTGGACGGCGACCACCTGGTCGACCGGCACCTTGTAGAACTGGGCCAGCGCCGCCACCGGGCCGCCCGAGAGGTTCATGTAGGTCATCGGCTTCGCCAGCACCAGCTTCGGCCCGCCGAACCCGAGCCGTCCCTCGGCCACCTCGGCGACCGCCCGGCGGTGCCGGCCGAACTTGGCGCCGATCCGCTCGGCGAGCAGGTCGGCCACCATGAAGCCGACGTTGTGCCGGTGCCGCGCGTACTCCTTGCCGGGGTTGCCGAGCCCGACCAGCAACCACGGATGAAGCTCCTCCGCCACGCCGCTCTTCCCCCAGTTCTGCTTCCCGGCCCGCTCGGTGTCACAGTACGGAAACAGGCGCCCCCGAACGTCCGGGGGCGCCTGTCAGACGGTTGTCGCTCAGGCCTCTGCGGCAGCCTGCGCGGGCGCGCCCTGGTTGTCGCCCTCGGCCTCGGCGGCCTCGGCACCGGGGCCCTCGGCTCCGGCCTCCTCCTCGGCCTCCGCGGTCGGCTCCTCGCCGGCCTCGGCGGCCATCTGCTCGGCGCTCGGCGCCTGGGTGACGAGCGCGAGGATCTGCTCCGGGTCGGCGACCAGCTCCACACCCTGCGGCAGCCGTACGTCCGCCGCGGTCACCTGCGAACCGACCTCGAGACCGTCGATCGAGACCTCGAAGCTCTCCGGCAGCCGGGTCGCGTCGGCACTCACCGAGAGGGTGTTCTGCTCGTGCACGACCAGGGTGTCCCTGGCCGCCTCGCCGGTCAGGTGCACCGGCACGTCGACGGTGACCTTCTCGCCCCGCCGCACCAGCAGCAGGTCGATGTGCTCGAGAGTGTCCTTGATCGGATCACGCTGGATGGCCTTCGGCAGCGCGAGCGCCTGGGTGCCGTCACTGATCTCGATCGCGAACAACTGGTTGGCGCCACCGTGCCGGATGGCGGCGGCGAACTCACGCGCGGGTAGCGCGATGTGCTTGGGCTTTTCGCCGTGGCCGTACAGCACGGCGGGCACCTTACCGGCCCGGCGGGTACGACGGGCACCACCCTTGCCGAACTCGGTGCGGGGCTCGGCGCTGATCTTTACCTCGGACACGGGAAGACTCCTGATACGGTCACTGCGGCGCTACGTCGGCTGGCGGTTGGCGGTGCTTGGGCGAGGGGGCGCGCTGGGGGCTTTGCGTGTGGCCACTGCCCGGAGCACCGCGTCGATGACGGTGCATCCGTGCGGCGCTTGCTTCAGCGGCCCGCAGGGCACCCTCGCCGTGGCAACCGCACCAGTCTACCCGAGCCCCGATGCGGCTTCGCGGCGGTCCCCGCCCAGGCGGGTTGGCGCCATTCGCCATCCGCCAATTCCGTCTCCCGGCACCCCCGCAAGCCACACGCCCGCGCCGTCGGAGGGGACCGCCGACCGACCCGGCGCAGCGTCGAGTCGGTCCGCCGGGCAGTCGTCAGCTCAGCCCACCGAAGAGGGTGGTCACCGAGCCGTCATCGAAGACCTCGCGGATCGCCCGGGCCAGCAGCGGCGCGATGGAGAGCACGGTGAGCTTGTCGAGCTGCTTCTCCGGCGGCAGCGGCAGGGTGTTGGTCACCACCACCTCGCTGATCCGGCTGTTCTTCAGCCGTTCGGTCGCCGGGTCGGAGAGCAGGGCGTGGGTGGAGGCCACCAGCACGTCCGCGGCCTTCGCCTCGTGCAGGATCTCGGCCGCCTTGCAGATGGTGCCACCCGTGTCGATCATGTCGTCGACAATCAGGCAGACCCGACCCTCGACGTCCCCGACCACCCGGTTCGCCACCACCTGGTTCGGCTTGGAGGGGTCCCGGGTCTTGTGGATGAACGCCAGCGGGCAGCCGCCGAGCCGGTCTGTCCAGCGCTCCGCGACGCGTACCCGGCCCGAGTCCGGGGCCACCACGGTCATCGGGCGGCCGGCGTACTTGCGCTGGACGTACTCGGCCAGGATGTCCATCGCGAAGAGGTGGTCCACCGGCCCGTCGAAGAAACCCTGGATCTGCGCGGTGTGCAGGTCCACGGTGAGGATCCGGTTGGCGCCGGCCGTCTTGAGCAGGTCCGCGACCAGCCGGGCCGAGATCGGCTCCCGGCCGCGGTGCTTCTTGTCCTGCCGGGAGTACGGATAGAACGGCAACACGACGGTGATCCGCTTGGCCGAGCCGCGCTTCAAGGCGTCGATCATGATCAGGGTCTCCATGACCCACTTGTTCACGCCGTGCGTGACGGACTGCACCACGAAGGCGTCCGAACCACGCACCGACTCCTTGAACCGTACGAAGATCTCACCGTTGGCGAACTCGTACGCGTCGGACGGTGTCGGCGCCACCCCGAGCACCTCACCGATCTCCGTTGCCAGCTCCGGAAATCCCCTTCCGGAGAAGAGCATCAGACTCTTGCGATTTTCGGCGACGATGCTGCCCATCGGCTCGTCTGCTCCCGTTTGTCGGTGGGTCACCCGGCGTTGGGCCAGAGACTATTCGGTTGCAGTATCTCCCGAGGCCGGACGACCTTCACCCGCTACGGAGCCCCCGTGCAGTGGCTCACCTTCGCTTGCGCCCGGCGCCCCCTGTCCGGCACGCTCCGCGGCCGCCGCCGACTTCGTGCCGGCCCGGCGGCGCAGCACCCAGCCGTCGATGTTGCGCTGCTGGGCCCGGGTCACCGCGAGCGCCCCCGGCGGCACGTCGATGGTCACCGCGCTGCCCGCCGCCACGTACGCCCCGGCGCCCACCTCGACCGGCGCGACCAGGCTGGTGTCACAGCCGACGAACGCCGCCTCACCGACCACCGTGTGGTGCTTGTTGACCCCGTCGTAGTTCACGAAGAGCGTCCCGGCGCCGATGTTGGCCCGAGGCCCGATGGTGGCGTCCCCGACGTACGTCAGGTGGGGCACCTTGGCCCCCTCGCCGATCTCCGACTTCTTGACCTCGACGAAGGTGCCGACCTTCGCCTTCTCCCGCAGCGTCGCCTCCGGCCGCAGGTACGCGTACGGCCCCACGCTCGCGCCCGGACCGACCGCCGCGCCGACCGCGTGCGCCCGGATCACGGTGGCGCCGGCGCCGACGGTGGTGTCGATCAGGGTCGTGTCCGGGCCGACCGCCGCCTCCGGACCGACCGTGGTGGCGCCGCAGAGCTGGGTGTTCTGGTCGACCACCGCGTCCCGGCCCAGCGTGACGGTGACGTCGATCCAGGTGGTCGCCGGGTCGAGCAGGGTCACTCCGCTGCGCATCCAGCCCTCGTTGACCCGGTCCCGCAGCAGCCGGCGCAGCGCCGCCAACTCGACCCGGTCGTTGCAGCCCAGCGTCTCGGTGGCGTCCGCCGCGACGTGCACCGCCACGGTCTCGCCGGTCGCGGCGAACTGGCCGAAGACGTCGGTCAGGTATTCCTCGCCCTGGTCGTTGTCGGTGGAGAGCTTGCCCAGCGCGTCGCGCAGCAGCGCGGCGTCGAAGGCGTAGATCCCGGCGTTGATCTCGCGGATCGCCCGCTGGGCCGGGCTGGCGTCGCGCTCCTCGACGATCTGCTCCAGCCCGCCGTCGGCGCCCCGGACGATCCGGCCCAGGCCGGTCGGGTCGGCCACCTCGGCGGCGAGTACGGTCGCCGCCGCTGAAGCTGCCTCGTGCGCGGCGACCAGTTCGGTGACGGTCTCCGGCCGCAGCAGCGGTACGTCTCCGTTGAGCACCACCACGGTGCCACCGGCGTCCGGGGCGCTCTCCAGGGCGATCCGGACGGCGTGCCCGGTGCCGTGCTGCTCGGCCTGGAGCACCGGCTCGGCGTACGGGGCGACGTCGCGCAGGTGCGCGGTGACCTGGTCGGCGCCGTGGCCGACCACCACCAGCGTGCGGTCGGCCGACACCGGGGCGGCCGCCGTGAGCACGTGGCCGAGCAGGGTACGCCCGAGGATCGGATGGAGCACCTTGGGTAGCGCCGACTTCATCCGCTTGCCCTCACCGGCGGCGAGGACGACGACGGTGCGGAGGCGGGGCTGGGACACGAGAATGCTCCCGTCGTACGACTGGCAGTTTGCGGCCTCATGCTAGCCGTACTCCGTGGAGCGGTTCGGGGGTTCTCGGCCGGACAAACCGCCCAGACGGGCTGGAGTAGGAGCTCGGCCGCCAGGACTCGAACCTGAAACACAAGAACCAAAATCTTGGGTGTTGCCAATTACACCACGGCCGAAGGTGTAGCGGCCTTAGCCTAGCGCCTCGCCCTCCGTCGACCCCACCCCCTCGGCGTCGCCGCCGAGCGCGGCCCTCACGGCCGCTCACCGGACCGACCTCGTCGGCCGCCCGGGCGTGCGCGTCCGCCTCGGCGGCGTCCCGGGCGACGCGATGCCGCGCCCAGCGCGCCTCCGACATCCTGTGCGCGTGCGCCCGGCGCCGCGCCTCGGCTTCCGGGGCGGGGTCGAGCGGCAGGTGCCGGACCCACCGATACGCCGTCGACTTCGCCACCCCCAGCTCGTCGGCGATCTCCGGCACCGAGCGGCCCGCCCCGCGCAGCTCGACGGCCCGGGCCCGCAACTCGTCCTTGGCGTTGGGCCGTTTCGTCCACTCCGGCGGGGGAACATCCCCCAGCAACGCCGACAACCGATCCTTGCCGATGCCGAGCCGTCGCCGGATCTCTCGCGCGGACAGCAGCTCGACGGTACGCAGACGACGCGCCTCGGCAGCGAGCGGATCGACCATGACCTGGAGATTAGGACCCGTGTACGACAAGATCCGTCGATGGCTGACAGCGGATTCCCAGTTCGCGTCCATGGCAGACTACGAGAGCGTAGGTTACGGTGACGTAGGCGTAAGTTATCAGTCTTCCCCCTACGCTCAGCGAGGTGCCATGTCCTCCGTCCTGCTCGAACAACCGGCCTCCGAAGCCAAGAAGGGGCCCAAGCCGCTCACCGACGGCGTCCAGTCCAAGGGCATCCTCGTCGCCCTCTGGTCCTTCGTCATCATCCCCTTCCTCGCCCTGCTCGCCGCCGTACCGGTGGCCTGGGGCGGGTGGCTGAGCTGGACCGACATCGCGATCGCCGGAGTGTGGTACGTGGTGGCCGGGCTCGGCATCACGGTGGGCTTCCACCGGTACTTCACGCACGGGTCGTTCAAGGCCAAGCGCTGGCTGCGGGTCACCCTGGCGGTCGCGGGTTCGTTCGCCGTCCAGGGCAACATCACCCAGTGGGTGGCCGACCACCGCCGGCACCACGCCTTCTCCGACGTCGAGGGCGACCCGCACTCTCCATGGCGGTTCGGCGCCAGCGTGTGGGGGCTGACCAAGGGGCTGTTCCACGCGCACGTCGGCTGGCTGTTCAACCGGGAACTCTCCAACCGCGAGCGGTTCGCCCCCGACCTGCTCGCCGACAAGGACATCAGCCGGGTCGACCGGCTCTTCCCGCTGCTGGTGAGCCTCTCACTGCTCACCCCGGCGCTGCTGGGCGGTTTGGTCACCTGGTCCTGGCAGGGCGCGCTGACCGCGTTCTTCTGGGCCGGCCTGGTCCGGGTCTCCCTGCTGCACCACATCACCTGGTCGATCAACTCCGTCTGCCACGTCTACGGCGAGCGACCCTTCGAGGTACGCGAGGGTGACCGGGCGACGAACTTCTGGCCGCTGGCCATCCTGTCCTTCGGCGAGAGCTGGCACAACCTGCACCACGCCGACCCGACCTGTGCCCGGCACGGCGTACTGCGCGGTCAGGTCGACATCACGGCCCGGACGATCTGGCTCTTCGAGAAGGTCGGCGCCGCGTACGACGTGCGGTGGCCGAAGCCCGAGCGGGTCGCCGCGAAACTGCTCAAATCAACACCGTCGCATTGACCCGCGACGCGCCCGGGCACCCGGCCACGAGCGTCTGCCTGGCAGGATGGCCAGGTGACCGAGCGCAGCGAGGGCACCACCAGGGACGACACAAGTCAGCGCGGCATCGCGGGACGGCAGCGGGATAACGAGGTGACAGACAGTCCGCGTACCACCCGCGGGATCGGGCGCCGGCAGGTCCCGGCCCCGACGCCACCGCCGCCGCCCGCCAAGCCCGTTTCCCGGGTACGGATGTCCGCGGCCCAGCGCCGAGAGCAGCTCATCGCGATCGGCCGGCAGGCCTTTGCCGAGCGCGGGTTCGACGCCACCTCGATCGAGGAGGTGGCCGCCCGCGCCAAGGTCTCCAAGCCGGTGGTCTACGAGCACTTCGGCGGTAAGGAGGGCCTCTACGCGGTCGTCGTCGACCGGGAGGTACGCGCCCTGCTCGACCGGGTCACCACGGCACTGACCGCCGGGCATCCCCGGGAGTTGCTGGAGCAGGCGGCGCTGGCCCTGCTCGACTACATCGAGGAGGAGACCGACGGCTTCCGGGTGCTGGTCCGGGAGTCTCCGGTGCTCTCCGCCACCGGCAACTTCAGCAGCGTGATGAACGACGTGGCGCACCAGGTCGAGCACATCCTGGGCGCCGAGTTCAAAAGCCGGGGCTACGACCCGAAGCTCGCCGAGCTCTACTCGCAGTCCCTGGTCGGCATGGTGGCGCTGAGCGGTCGCTGGTGGCTGGAGGTACGCAAGCCGCGCAAGGAGACGGTGGCGGCGCACCTGGTGAACCTGGCCTGGAACGGCCTGTCCCACCTGGAGGCCAAGCCGACCCTGCTCACCCGCCGGACCCGCTGAGCGGCCGGCGGGGCCGGGTTCAGCGGCCGGGGCGGGCGTTCGAACTGCTGCGCATCTCGCGTTCCGTCTCGGCGTGCTCCGGCGGACCGACCTTGTCGTACAGGCCGGTGGCGAGCAGGACCAGGCCGAACAGCATCGACACGATGACCGTCGACATCGAGAAGTTGAGGATGTTCGCCTCGGTCTGCAGCACGGTCATCATCGCGAGGGCGACGACCAGGAAGACCACCCCGATGGCCAGGTTCATCAGGTGCCCGAAATTGCCCCGGTGCACCGCTCCGAACAGCACCACCAGCCCGAAGATCACCGACACCAGCGCGAACGCCATGTTGGTCCGCAGCCCCAACACCCAGTGGCTGTCCCGGCTGAAGAAGTCGTGCCCGGCGGTCTCGAAGAGTCCGAAGACGCCGAAGACCACGATGTAGAGGCCGATCAGCCCGGCGAGTACCCGGTAGACCGGCCGCGCCGGATGGTTGATTGGAATATGCGCCATTGCCCCTCCTCGCTGCCGGTGGGCGACTTTCCTACCGGATTGTCACCCGGGCCGGAGGGGATTGCCCGGCGAACGCCGGGATCAGAGCACCAGGCGGGCGTCCTGCCAGGCCTTGGCCTCCTCCTCGGAGCCGACCTTGCCGTACATGCCACACATCAGCAGGACCAGACCGAGGATCATGGTCACGATGGCGGTGGCGACGGTGAAGTTGAGATAGTTGGCGTCGGTACGCAGCACCGCCAGCCCGGCGAGCCCGAGCGCCATCAGGCCGTACCCGAGGAACTTGTCGACCGCCGTGTCGACGTTCCGGCCGACCAGGGTGGCGAGCAGGATCACGAGGCCGAGCACGGTCGAGATCGCCGAGTAGCCGAGGTTGGTCCCCTGGCCCAGCACGAGGGTGTCGTCCTGGGCGAAGAACTCGCCGCCGCCGGCCTCGACGAAGCCGAGGACGCCGAAGGCCACCAGGTAGAGGCCGGTCAGCCCGCCGATCGCCCGGTAGACCGGCCGCGCGGGATGGTTGACGGGGTTGTGGGCCATGATCAGCAGTCTCCAACGCCGTTGCCAGTGAGGGTCGGGGCTAGATTCTTCCGCATGGCATCCGGGTGACGCCGCACACCCCCGCCGGTCAGCTGCCGCCGTCGTCGCCGCGCCGGCGCTCAGCCCTCCGGTACCTGCTCGGCCAGGGCCAGCCAGGCCTCCTCGGTCTGCTCCCGCTCGGCCCGTACCGCCCTGAGCTGGCCGTCCAGTTCGGCGATCCGGGTGTAGTCGGTGGCATGCTCGGCCATCTGGTCGTGCAGCGCCGCCTCGCGCTGCTCCAGCTTGCCGATCTGCCGCTCCAGCCGGCTCAGCTCCTTGCGGGCCGCCCGCAGCTCCCCGCCGGAGAGCGCGCCGTCGACCCGTACGGCGGCCGGTGGGGCCGTGCCGTTGCTCCGCCCGTCCGGTGGCGGCCCGCCGGGCGTGGCGGCCCGGGCAAGATATTCGTCGATGCCGCCGGGCAGGTGCACCAGCCGGCCGTCGCCGAACATCCCGTACACCACGTCGGTGACCCGTTCGACCAGATAGCGGTCGTGACTGGCCACGATCAGGGTGCCGGGCCAGGAGTCGAGCAGGTCCTCCAGCGCGGCCAGGGTGTCGGTGTCCAGGTCGTTGGTCGGCTCGTCGAAGAGCAGCACGTTCGGCTCGGCGGCGAGCAGCCGGAGCAGTTGCAGCCGGCGCCGCTCCCCACCGGAGAGGTCGGAGACCGGGGTCCAGAGCCGCCGGTCGTCGAAACCGAAGATCTCGGCGAGCTGGGACGCGTTGACCTCCCGGTCTCCGAGTACGACCCGGCGGGCCACCTCCTCGACCGCCTCCAGTACCCGCAGCTGGCCCGGCAGCTCGGCCAGTTCCTGCGACAGGAAGGCGGGCCGGACGGTGGAGCCGGTCCGCACCTGCCCGGCGTCCGGGCCGCGTACCCCGGCCAGCAGCCGCAGCAGGGTGGTCTTGCCGGCCCCGTTCGCGCCCACGATGGCGATCCGGTCGCCCGGACCGACCTGCCAGGTCAGGTTCTCGAGGATCAGCTTCGGGCCGGCGGTCAGGGTGACGTCGGTCAGGTCGTACACCTGCTTGCCGAGCCGGGCGGTGGCCAGCCGTTGCAGCGACACGGTGTCGCGCGGCGGCGGTACGTCCGCGATCAGCGCGTTCGCCGCCTCGATCCGGAACCGCGGCTTGGAGGTCCGGGCCGGCGGGCCGCGCCGCAGCCAGGCGATCTCCTTGCGCAGCAGGTTCTGCCGGCGCGCCTCGGTGGCCGCGGCCACCCGCTCCCGCTCGACCCGGGCCAGCGTCCAGGCGGCGTAGCCGCCCTCGTAGGCGCGTACCGTCCGGTCGGCGACCTCCCAGGTGTCGGTGCAGACGGCGTCCAGGAACCACCGGTCGTGGGTGACCACCACCAGCGCGCCGCGCTTGCCGATCAGGTGCCGGGCCAGCCAGTCCACCCCGGCCACGTCGAGGTGGTTGGTCGGCTCGTCCAGCACCAGCAGGTCGGCGGTGCGGACCAGCAGGGCGGCCAGGGCCACCCGCCGCCGTTCGCCGCCGGACATCGGCCCGACCGGCTGGTCCAGCCCGAGGTACGGCATGCCGAGCCCGTCCAGGATCGCGCGTACGCCCGCGTCGCCGGCCCACTCGTGCTCGGCGCCGAACCCCTCGTCGAGCCAGGCGGTGCCGAGTACCACGTCCCGGACCCGGGCCTCGGGGTCGAGCACGAGGGTCTGCGGCAGCCAGGCGACCCGCAGGTCACGGCGGTGCGTCACCCGACCGCTGTCCGGCTCCTCGGCCTTGGTCAGCAACCGCAGCAGGGTGGACTTGCCGGTGCCGTTCAGCCCGACGACGCCGATCCGGTCCGAGTCGGAAAGGCCCAGGGAGACGTCGGTCAGGAGCTGCCCCGCCGCGCCGTACCCCTTGGAGACCCGGTCCAGATTGACGATGTTGGCCATGTACTCAGACGGTAGTCAGGTGGTCAGCTCACCCGGGCGCCGGGGACCGGCCCGTACGCCGTGCGGACCGTCCGGCACAGCCCGGAGGCGGTCAGCTCGGCGGCGACCCGCTCGGCGTGACCGCTGTCGGCGGCCAGGAAGACGCAGGTCGGCCCGGAGCCGGAGACGATGCCGGCGAGCGCTCCGGCCGCCTCGCCGGCCTTCAGTGTCTCGGCGAGCGCCGGGCGCAGCGAGAGCGCGGCGGCCTGGAGGTCGTTGCCGAGCGCCCGGCCGAGCCGGGCCGGGTCCCGGCCACGCAGCGCGGCGAGCAGCGCGTCGGCGGTACGCAGCGGTGCTGGGGCGGCGTGTTCGGCGCGCAGCCGGTCGAGTTCGCGGTAGGCGGCCGGGGTGGAAAGGCCGCCCTCGGCGATCGCCACCACCCAGTGCCAGGTGACCGGGCGGGCCAGGATCGGGCTGATCGTCTCGCCGTGGCCGGTGCCGAGCGCGGTGCCGCCGTACACCAGGAAGGGGACGTCGGAGCCGAGCCCGGCGGCGATCCCGGCGAGCTCGTCCCGGCTCAGGTCGGTGCCCCAGAGCGCGTCGCAGGCGACCAGCGTGGCGGCGGCGTCGGCGCTCCCCCCGGCCAGGCCGCCGGCCAGCGGGATCTGTTTGCGCAGGTGCAGCCGGGCGTGCGCCGGCACCCCGGCGTGCGCGGCCAGCGCCCGGGCCGCCCGGATCACCAGGTTGGACTCGTCCAGGGCCAGCTCACCGGCGCCCTCGCCCTCCATGGTCAGGGTGAGGGTGTCACCCCGGCGGGCGGTCAGTTCGTCGTGGATCGAGATCGCCTGGTAGACGGTGTTCAGCTCGTGGTAGCCGTCCGGGCGCAGCGGCCCGACCCCGAGATGGAGGTTCACCTTCGCCGGTACCCGGACCTTGACCGGGCCGGACATCCTCCGGCGCGGACGTTCGTCCTCGTCGTCCGGCCGCCATGCCTCGGTCATGCAGCGATGCCCCGGAGCCGCGGCCGGGCGAGCCGCTGGCGGAGCGGGTCAGGTGACCACGGCCGCCAGGACGCGGGATCCACCGGCTCGGCCGTCACGTCGGCCACCTCCTGCCACACACGTCGTCAGCCTACTCGGCGGGTCGGGCGGCCACCGGGGCCGACGCGGCGATCGCGGCGAACTGCGCGACGGTCAGCGACTCGCCCCGGGCGCCGGGATCGACCCCGGCCGCGACCAGCGCCGCCGCCGCCCGGTCCGGACCGCCGGCCCAGCCGGCCAACGCGGCCCGCAGGGTCTTGCGACGCTGCGCGAACGCGGCGTCGACCACCGCGAAAACCTGGTGCCGGGGTACGTCGGCCCGGGGCGGCTCGCGCCGGGTGAAGGCGACCAGCCCGGAGTCGACGTTCGGTACCGGCCAGAAGACGTTCGGCGGGACCCGGCCGGCGCCGCGCGCGTCGGCGTACCAGGCGAGTTTGACCGACGGGACACCGTAGGTCCGGGAGCCCGGACCGGCGACCAGCCGGTCGGCCACCTCCTTCTGCACCATCACCAGTCCGTGCCGCAGCGCGGGCAGTTCGGCGAGCAGGTGCAGCACCACCGGCACGGCGACGTTGTAGGGCAGGTTCGCCACCAGCGCGGTCGGGGCCGGCTCGGCCAGCTCGGCGGCGGTGATCCGCAGCGCGTCGGCGGGGTGCACGGTCAGCCGGGCCGCACCGGTCGGGCCGGCGTGCCGTCGCACCGTCTCCGGCAGCGCCCCGGCCAGTACCGGATCGAGCTCGACCGCGTGCACGTGCCCGGCCACCGGCAGCAGGCCGAGGGTGAGCGAGCCCAGCCCCGGCCCGACCTCCAGCGCCACGTCAGCCGAGGTCAGTCCGGCGGCGGCGACGATCCGGCGCACCGTGTTCGGGTCGTGCACGAAGTTCTGGCCGAGCTTCTTGGTCGGGTGCACACCCAGCCGGGCGGCGAGTTCCCGGATCTCCGCCGGGCCGAGCAGGTCTGCGGCCATGCTGCAACAGGGTACGGCCCGCCGGTGCGGCCGGGACGGCGTACCCGCCGTACCGTCCGACGCCGCTGTGCCCACGGTCGTCGCTGTGCCCACGGTCGCCGTCCGCACGAGCAGCCGGCCGCTCCGCCGTCCCGGCCGGCGCCGACCTGGACACCAGAGGCGTTATCCGCGTGCCGTAACGCCTCTGGTGTCCAGGTGTACCGAGCAAAGAGCCGGACCAACGGCGCTGCGGGCTACGACGTAGCCGGTAGCGGCGTACCGGCGAAGTGGCAGGCGGCGATTCGCTCGCCGGCGACGGTCGCGGCGTCGCCCTCGGGAACGAGCAGCGCCGGGGTCTCCCGGGCACAAATGTCCTGGGCGATCGGGCAGCGGGTGTGGAACCGGCAGCCGGACGGCGGGTCGACCGGGCTCGGCGGGTCGCCGGCCAGCACGATCCGCTCCCGGCCCCGCTCGCGCGGGTGCCGCACCGGCACGGAGCCGAGCAGCGCCCGGGTGTACGGGTGGGCCGGGTCCTGGTAGACGGTGGCGGCCGGGCCGAGTTCGGCGAGCCGGCCGAGGTACATCACCGCGACCCGGTGCGAGACGTGCCGGACCACGCCGAGGTCGTGCGCGATGAAGACCAGGGCGATGCCGAGCCGCTGCTGCAACTCGGCGAGCAGGTTGACCACCTGGGCCTGCACCGAGACGTCGAGGGCGGAGACCGGCTCGTCGCAGACCACCACCCGGGGTTCGGTGGCCAGCGCCCGGGCGATGCCGATCCGCTGTCGCTGACCGCCGGAGAACTCGTGCGGGAACCGGCGCATCATGTCCGGGGCGAGCCCGACCATCTCCAGCAGCTCGGCGACCCGGTCCCGGCGGGCGGTCGCGCCCCGGGCCAGCTTGTGCACGTCGAGCGGTTCGGCGATCACGTCCAGGATCGGCATCCGGGGGTTGAGCGAGGTAACCGGGTCCTGGAAGACCATCTGGACGGCGCGGCGCAGTTCGCGGCGGCGGGTGCCCCGGGCGGAGCCGACGTCGAGGCCGGCGTAGCGGACCTGGCCGGAGTCGGGTCGTTCCAGCCCGACCAGCAGCCGGGCCAGCGTCGACTTGCCGCAGCCGGATTCGCCGACCACCCCGAGGGTCTCGCCGGCCGCCACGGTCAGGTCCACCCCGTCCACGGCGTGCACCCGGGAGTGGCCGCCGAGGCCGCGTCCGGCCCGGTAGGTCTTGCGGACTCCGGTGGCGACCAGCAGCGGCTCGCCGATGGTCGGTACGTCGGCGGTCAGCGGGCCGGAGGTGTTCGGGCCGGCGGAGGCGGAGAGTGCGGTCGGCACGCCGGGCGTACCGACCGTCGGGGTTGACCCGGCCGGGCCGGAGGAGGCTGGGCCGGGCCCGGCCGAGTGGTCAGACGGGGGCATCGACGGCCTCCTCGGCGTGGTGGCAGGCGGCGGTCCGGCCGGGTACGGCGAGCGGCCGCCGCTCCGGGCGGGTCACCGTGCACTCCTCGGTGGCCCGGTCGCAGCGCGGATGGAAGGCACAGCCGGTCGGCAGCGCCAGCAGGTTCGGCGGGCTCCCCGGGATCGGCCGGAGCCGGTCGCCGGGCTGCGCCAGATCGGGTACGGAGCGCAGCAGCGCCGCCGTGTACGGGTGGGCCGGCCCGTCCAGTACCTCGGCCACGGTGCCGGTCTCGACGATCCGGCCGGCGTACATCACCGCGACCCGGTCGGCGATCTCGGCGGCCACCCCTAGGTCGTGGGTGATCAGCAGGACGCCCATCCCGAGTTCGGCGCGCAGCCGGTCGACGAGTTGCAGGATCTGCGCCTGCACGGTCACGTCGAGCGCGGTGGTGGGCTCGTCGGCGATCAGCAGCCGGGGGCCGAGCGCGACCGCCATGGCGATCAGAATCCGTTGCCGCATGCCGCCGGAGAACTGGTGCGGATAGTCGCGTACCCGGCGGTCCGGGGCCGGGATGCCGACCAGCTTGAGCAGTTCGGCGGCCTCGGCCCGGGCGGCCCGGCGGGACAGCCCACGGTGGATCCGGAACACCTCGCCGAGCTGGTCGCCGATCGAGAGCACCGGGTTGAGCGCGGAGAGGGCGTCCTGGAAGACCAGCGCCATGGTCTCGCCGCGCAGCTTCCGGACCTGCTCCGGGCCGGCGGTGGTCAGGTCGTGCCCGGCGACCCGGATCTGCTCGGACCGGACCTGCACCCCGCCGGAGTCGAGCAGTCCCATCACGGCGCGGGCGGTGACGGACTTGCCGGAGCCGGACTCGCCGAGCAGCACCAACACCTCGCCGGCGGCGATGTCGAGGTCGACCCCGCGCACCGCCGGGACGGTGCCGCGCCGGCCGGTGAAGGTGACGTCGAGGCCCCGGACCCGCAGTGCGGCCGGCAGGTCGGCATCGGGTGACCGTCGCTGGCTCTCTACCCCGCTAGTCACTACACCTCCCGAATTTCCGTGATGTTTCCTGCCGTAACGATTTCTGTCGCCCAGCCGTTGATCCGCGCCGGAGTTGGCCAACATGTTGACACGCTGCGCCTGATCCTGGCAATCTCTGCTCCCACATCGCCGACAATCCACACCCAGATCAGGTCACGGCGCCGAAATCCACCGCGCGCCCAGCATCTGGCACCGACCCGAAGGAGGGAGCGGCGTGCTCGACCCGGCCCCGCGCTACACCGGATACACGTCCTACAGCTACCTGGAGGCAGGTACCGACTACCGGGAGTTCAAGCTCGCTCCGGAACTCGGCCGGGTGCCGGCATACCAGGGCATCTCGCTGACGGACGGGCAGCGAGACCGGGTCCGCCGGCTGCTCGCCGACAACGTCGTGATCTCGCTGCACGACCACCCGTCGGTCTTCCCGGAGGAGATCGGCCAGACCGTCGACTACAACCGCACCGCCCGGCACCACACCGGGTACGCCGGACTGGCCCGCTCCGGCATGACCGCCGTCTTCGACAACATGATGGACGGCACCTGCTGCGTGACCAGCCAGATGGGCTGGAAGTGGACCGACGTCATCGCCGACCTGGGGATGCGGCTGTCCGACCTGGCCCACCAGGACTACCTGATCCGGGTGGAGCGGCTGGCCGACATCCACCACGCCCACGAGACCGGCCGGATGGGTCTGGTGCTGGCCACCGAGGCGGCCACGATGATCGAGAACGAGCTGGACCGGATCGACATGCTCTACGGCTTCGGCGTCCGGCAGATGGGCATCGCCTACAGCGAGGCGAACACCCTGGGCAGCGGGCTCAAGGAGCGTGGCGACGGCGGCCTTACCTACTTCGGCGAGAAGGCCGTACGCCGGATGAACAAGCTGGGCATCGCGATCGACGTGTCGCACTCCGGCGACCGTACCTCGGCCGACGTCATCGCCGCCTCCACCAAACCGATCTTCATCACGCACGCCGGATCGCGTACCGTCTGGCCCACCAACCGGATGAAGCCGGACGAGGTGATCCGGGCCTGCGCCGAGCGCGGCGGGGTGCTCGGCCTGGAGGCCGCACCGCACACCACGCTCTCGCCGGCCCACCCCGAGCACAGCATCGAGTCGGTGATGGACCACTTTGTGCACTGTGTCGACCTGGTCGGCATCGACCACGTGGCGTTCGGGCCGGACACCCTCTTCGGCGACCATGTCGGACTGCACGACACCTTCGCCGCGCACCTGTCCATCGCCGAGGCGCACGGCCACGTCGAGCACCCCCGGGTGCCGTACGTGGACGGGCTGGAGAACCCGGCCGAGTGCTACTGGAACATCGTCTCCTGGCTGGTCAGCCACGACTATTCGGACGACGAGATCGGCAAGGTCCTGGGGGGCAACATCATGCGCGTCCTTGAGGAGGTCTGGCACTGATGCGTACATTCCGGCGCGCCCTCGCCGTGGCGGCGGGCGCGCTCTCGATAGGGCTGGCGGCGACCGCCTGCTCACCCAGTAACCCGGACAGCTCCGATGGCGGCGGCAGCGGCGGCTCGGCGGACCGGATCACGATCGGCACCACCGCCGACGTGCTCAACTACAACCCGCTGGTCGGCAACAGCCGTACCGACACCTGGGTCACCAACCTGATGTACCCCCGGCTGATGAGCATGGGGATGGACGGGGTGCGCTCGCCGTACCTGGCCAGCAAGTGGGAGTACACCGACGGCGGGCGCAAGGCGAAGTTCACGCTGCGGGACGACTTCACCTGGAGCGACGGGGAGAAGGTCACCGCCGACGACGTGGCGTTCACCATCGACGCCGTCGCCAAGGAGAAGATCGGCGTCGTCGCCGGGCTGATCTCGTCGTACCAGAAGTCCACGGTGATCTCCCCGACGGAGATCGAGTTCCAGCTCTCCCAGCCGGACGGCACCTTCCTGGAGAACGTCGGCTTCTGGATGCCGGTCGTCCCGGAGCACGTCTTCAGCAAGGTCGGCAGCGTGCAGAAGTTCGCGAACGACTCCGACTGGGTGTCGGCCGGGCCGTACAAGCTGACCACGGTGGAGCGGGGCCAGCGGTACGTGCTGGAGCGGATGGAGAACTTCCCGCTGGTCGAGGGCGGTCCGAAGACCAAGGAGGTGGTCTTCCGGGTCTTCCCCGACGTCAACACCGAGGCGCTGGCGCTGCGCAACGGCGACGTCGACCTGATCGCCAACGCGCTGCCGCCGCCGCTGGCCAAGACCCTGGAGGGCGACAGCAAGCTCAAGCTGGTCAAGGTGCCGTCGCTGGGCTGGGCGCACATGCAGTACAACACCGCCCGCGAGCCGCTGGACAAGCTGGAGGTACGCCAGGCGCTGGCCGCCGCGGTCGACTACGAGGCGATCCGCCGGGTGGCGTTGCAGGGCAAGGCGGTCTCGTCGAACTCCTCGGTGCTGACCCCGACGCTGAAGCAGTGGCAGGACCCGACCGCCAAGGAGTACGCGCACGACCCGGCCAAGGCGAAGTCGCTGCTCACCGGTGCGGGATTCTCCGACGGCAACGGGGACGGGTTGTTCGACGGGCTGAGCCTGCGGATGATCTACGACCAGGCCGACCCGAACATCTCCAAGTGGGCGCAGCTGGTCCGGGACTCCAGCAAGGAGGCCGGGATCGAGATCAAGCTGGAGGGTCTGGAGCGGAACACGTACGTCGAGAAGTACACCGCGCGGGACTACGACATCTACGCCGGCTCGTGGGCGATCATGGAGAACCCACCGGCCAACCTGGCGCTGGCGTTCAAGTGCAAGGGCTTCATCAACTACGCCAACGCCTGCGACCCGGAGCTGGACGCCCTGATCGACCAGGCCCGGTCGCAGCTGGACCAGGCCGCCCAGAAGGGCCCGATCCAGCAGGCCGCGAAGATCATCACCGACAAGGTGTACGACAACGTGCTCTATGTCGAGGAGTTCACCATCGCGCACTCGGCGGAGTGGTCCAACTTCCTGGTCCAGCCGAGTGAGCTGCTCTCCATCGTCAACCCCGTCTCGGTGGCCCAGGCCACCAAGGGCTGACCAGTTCGACGCGGTCGGGGCGGGCCCGGTGTGACCGGCCCGCCCCGACGCCAAGCCAAGGGAGGAGAGAGACCATGCCCGCTGGCGCCCGGTTCGTCACCCGCCGCCTGCTGCGCGGCGTACTGACCATGTGGTTCGCGGTGACCGTGACGTTCTTCCTGCTCCGCCTGCTGCCCGGCGACCCGGCCCTGGCGGTGGCGGATCCGGGGATGACCGAGGAACTGCGGGCCGAGCTGCTGCGCGACTACGGCCTGGACCGGCCGCTGGCGGTGCAGTACTGGGAGTACCTGACCCAGCTCCTGCACGGCAACCTCGGGGTGTCGTTCCGGCAGAACCAGCCGGTGCTGGACATCCTGCTGGAGCGCCTGCCCTGGACCCTGCTGCTGGCCGGTTCCGCGCTGGTGGTGACGGTGGCGCTGGGCATCCCGCTCGGCGTGCTCGCGGCCACCCGGGCCAAGGGCACCCTGGACCGGCTGATCCAGGTCGGCGGCATCACCGGCCAGTCGCTCTTCATCCCGAGCATCGGGGTGTTCCTGCTCTACGTCTTCGGGGTGGTCTTCGGCATCCTGCCGATCGGCGGCGCGATGGACGACGACGTCTACGGGCTGGCCGCGTACGGCAGCATCGCGCTGCACCTGATCCTGCCCTGCCTGTCGCTGGTGCTGGTGCAGCTCGGCTCGTACGTGCTGACCCTGCGCAGCACGCTGATCGACGCGCTCGGCGAGGACTACTGCACGCTGGCCCGGGCCAAGGGGCTGCCGAACCGGAAGGTGGTCTGGCGGCACGCGCTGCGCAACGCGCTGCTGCCGACGACCACGCTGGTCGGGCTGCAACTGGGCTTCCTGGTCGGCGGGGCGGTGCTGACCGAGTCGATCTACGCGTACCCGGGGGTCGGCCGGGCCATCTTCGAGGCGGTCGGCCAGCTCGACTTCCCGGTGTTGCAGGGCGCGTTCCTGATGCTCGCCTTCGCGGTGATCGCCGCCAACCTGCTCACCGACCTCGCCTACGGACTGCTCGACCCGAGGGTGAGGACGTCATGACGACGACCGATGCGCTGATCCCGCCGCCGGGCGACGCGCCGCCGCCGGCCGCCGCCGCGACCCCGGCGGCCGGCGGGCTGCCGCCGTCGGAATCGGTGGCGCGGCAGACCTGGCAGTCGTTCCGGCGCAACCCGCTGGGCCTGGTCAGCGCCGGAATCCTGCTGCTGCTCGGCCTGGTCGCGCTGGCCGCGCCGCTGATCGCCGACTACCCCAGCGGGTACGGCGAGGAGGTGCTCGCCGGCCCGGGGGCCGGGCACTGGTTCGGCACCGACGACCTGGGGCGGGACGTCTTCGCCCAGGTGGTCTGGGGGACCCGGGTCAGCATCGTGGTCGGCTTGGCGGCCAGCCTGCTGGCGATCGTCATCGGCGTGCTGGTCGGGGTCGCGGCGGCGTACTTCCGGCCGGCCGATCTGGTGCTCGGGGTGATCGTCGACGTCTCGCTCTCGCTGCCGGTGCTGCCGCTGATGATCCTGGTCGCCGCGCTGGCCGGGCCGAGCGTGCCCACCCTGGTGGTGGTGATCGCGGTCTTCAGTTGGCCCGAGGTGGCCCGGGTGGTCCGCTCCCAGGGGCTGGCCGTGGTGCCGATGCCGTACGTCTCGGCGGCGCACGTGATCGGCGGCTCGCACCTGTGGATCATCCGCAAGCACGTACTGCCCGGCGTCGCGCCGGTGGTCGCCGTCTCGGTGGTGCTGACCACCTCCCGGGCGGTGCTCTCCGAGGCTGGGCTGTCGTTCCTCGGGCTCGGCGACCCGAACAGTTGGTCGTGGGGAACGATCCTGCACCAGGCGCAGCGCTCCGGCTCGCTCGCCACCGCCTGGTGGACCACGCTCTTCCCGTCGCTGGCCATCCTGCTGCTGGTGGTGGCCACCACCCTGCTCGCCGTGGCGTACAACGACGCCCGCAACCCGAGGACGAGGTGACGAGGCCGGTGCGACTGGCTGCTTCCTTCTACTCCGCGCTGCACGAGACCGTCCGGGCCGAACTGGACCGGGCCGGGCTGGACGCGCTGCTGCTGGACGATCCGCTCGACGTGGCGTACCTGACGGGTTTTTCGCACTTCCCGAACGAGCGCCCGGTCGCCGCCTACCTGGCCCGGGACGGCGCCGTACTGCTGCTGGTCCCGGACCTGGAGCGGGAGTACGCCGCCGACCAGCGGGCCGCCGCCGACCTGGTGGTCTATCCGGAGTTCCCCGGCGAGCGGAGCCCGTGGGCGGTGCTCCGGGACGCGGTGCCGGCCCCACCGGTCCGGGCCGGCTACGCCCCGTCCACCTCGGTCGCCCGGGTCGCCGGGATCGGCCGGGCGTTCCCCGGTACCGCCTGGGAGCCGAGCGACCTGGTCGGGACGCTGCGGCTGCGCAAGACCCCGGAGGAAATCGCCCTGCACGCCGAGGCGGCCCGGATCGCCGACGCGATGCTGGCCGAGGGCGTCCGGCTGGTCACCGACGCGGCGGCCGGTGGCGGCGAGCTGCCCACCGAGACGGAGCTGGCCGGGCACGTCACCCGGTACGGCGCGGCGCTGATGTACGCCGAGCACGACGACGTCGTGGTGGTGCCGATGCTCACCGGCGGCCTGGTCTACGGCGGACCGAACTCGGCCCAGCCGCACCGGCTGCCCGGCGGGGACCGGCTGCGGCACGGCGAGCCGTTCATGCTCTCGCTCGGCTGCGCGGTCGGCGGCCGGTTCGTGGAGAGCGAGCGGACCTTCCTGCTCGGTGAGCCGAGCGCCGAGCAGCGCCGCTACTACGAGGTGGTCCGCCAGGCGCAGCAGGTCGGCACCGAGGCGCTGCGCCCGGGCGTCCGGTGCGTGGACGCCAACCGGGCCTGCCTGGACGTGATCCGCCGGGCCGGGCTGGGCGAGTTCCTGCGGCACCGGCAGGGGCACGGGATCGGGCTCGGCTTCCACGAGCCGCCCTGGGTGGCCGACGGCGATGACACGGTGCTGGCGCCCGGCATGGTGCTCTCCAGCGAACCCGGGGTGTACGTGCCCGGACACGCCGGCTACCGGATCTCGGACACCGTACTGGTGACCGACGACGGGCCACGGCGGCTCACCAGCTATCCCCGGGACCTCGACGAGATCGTGATCGGAGCATGACCATGGAACCGACGATGGTGGAGATCAACGGCAACCGGCTCAACGTGCTGGTGCTGGGCGACGACGCGCCGGAGAAGCCGGTGATGATCGTGCACCACGGCGCGCCGGGACTGGGCTCGATGGCGGAACCGAGGGCGTCGTTCGCGGCCTTCGCCGACGAGTACCGGGTGCTGGTCTTCGACGCCCGGGGTTCCGGGGCGAGCGAGGGGAACGGGCCGTTCACCCACCAGCAGTGGGCGGCCGACGTGGACGGGCTGCGGGAGTGGATCGGTGCCGAGCGGATCGTGATGGCCGGCGGCTCGTACGGCGGCTTCATCGCGATGGAGTACGCGATCCGCTATCCGGACCGGGTGGCCGCACTGGTGCTCCGGGACACCGCCGCCGACAACGCCAACCAGGAGCTGGCGTTGCGCAACGCGCTCGCCTCGGCGCGGGTGGAGATCGACCGGGTGAAGCTGGACCGGATCATGTCCGGCACGGTCCGGGACGACGACGACCTGCGGGACTGCTGGGCGGAGATCCTGCCGCTCTACGACCACGACCTGGACTGGGACAAGGTGCGGGAGCGGGTGGCGAACACGCCGTACCGGTACGCCACGCACAACTTCGCATTCGCCGTCAACCAGCCGAATTACGACATCAAGTCGTTGCTCCCGGGGATCTCCTGCCCGACCCTGGTCACCGTGGGTCGACATGACTGGATCACGCCGGTGGAGTGCAGCGAAACCATCGCCGGACTGATCCCGGACGCGAAACTGGTGGTCTTCGAGCACTCCGGGCACTCCCCGCAGTTGGAGGAGGCAGAGCGGTTCCAGCAGGTCGTCCGGGAGTTCCTGGCCGGCGTACCGGCGTCGCGGGCATGATCCCGGGCGAGATCTACGACCTCGATCCGACCGACCGGCGCATCGTCGCCGCGCTCCAGGTCAACGGCCGGGCGAGCTGGACGGAGATCGCCCAGCTCACCGGCACCTCGGTCACCACCGTGGCCCGCCGGGCGCAGCAGCTCTTCGCCGACGGGCTGGTCAAGGTCGCCGCCGCGCCGCAGCCCGGCGGCGGGCCGGCCGACCTGCTGATCGTACGGATCCGCTGCGCGGCGGGGAGCCAGCTCGCCGCCGCGCAGGCGCTGGCCGCGATGCCGGAGATCCGCTTCGTCGCACTGGTGACCGGGGTGTACGACCTGGTGGCCGAGGTACTGGTGCCGAAGGGGACCAGCCTGCACAGCGTGCTGCTCAACGGGTTGCAGAAGATCCCCGGGGTGCAGGGCAGCGTCGCCGACCTGAACCTGCACACCTACAAGTCGACCCACGAGTGGTCCCGGCACCTGCTCGGCACCGAACCCCAGCTCGTCGCCCCGCCACCGGTGCACGACTGCCCTCCGGCGCACCTCGACGAGCTGGACGAGCGGATCATCGCGGCGCTCCGCGAGGACGGCCGGAACAGCTTCCAGGCCGTGGCCGGCGGGTTGGGAGTCAGTGAGAGCACCGTACGGCGACGGTTCGAGTCGCTGTACAACGCGGGCTGCGTACAGGTGATCACGCTGGTCCCGGCGACGGCGCTCGGCTTCGAGGCGGAGATCTTCTTCTGGCTGTCGGTGGCGCCGTCCCGGCTCGACGGGGTGGCCCGGGAGCTGGCCGCGCTGCGCGGCGTCCGCTACGTCGCCGCGACGCTGGGCCAGGAGTCGCTGATGTGCGAGGTGATCCTGCCGACCCACGCCGACGTCTTCGAGTTCACCACCAAGACGCTCGGCGGGATCGACGGCATCCAGGCGTGGACCGCCGGGGTGCAACTGCTCACCGTCAAGCGGGGCTTCGTGATCACCCCCTGGGCCGCCCGGCGACTCGCCGCCCAGGGCATCGGCGGCGACGCCGTCCCGACCCAGCCGACCGGCGGTACCCCGGCCGGCAACGGCCGCGTCACCGCCCGCAACCGGCGTACGTCGGCCTGAGCCCGCGCGGCGCGTGGCCGGCGGGCGGCGTCACCAGGGGCCGAAGACCCGGTCGCCGGTGGCGGAGATCGCCGCGCAGAGTTCGCCGAGGTCGGCGCCGGTCGTCTCGGCCAGCGACCGGACGGTCAGCGGGATCAGGTACGACGCGTTCGGCCGTCCCCGGTGCGGCATCGGCGTCAGGTAGGGCGCGTCGGTCTCCACCAGGATCTGGTCCAGCGGGGTGATCCGGGCCGCCTCGCGCAGCCCGGCGGCGTTGCCGAAGGTGACCGTGCCGGCGAAACTCAGCAGGTAACCGCGCCGGACGCACTCGGCGGCGAACTCGGCGTCCCCGGAGAAGCAGTGCAGCACCACCGTCTCCGGGGCACCCTCCGAGTCGAGGATCCGCAACACGTCGGCGTGCGCGTCCCGGTCGTGGATCACCAGCGGCTTGGCGTACCGCTTGGCGATCGCGATGTGCGCCCGGAAGCTCGCCTCCTGGGCCGCCCGGCCCTCGTCACCGGTACGGAAGAAGTCCATCCCGGTCTCGCCGATCCCGCGTACCCGCTGCTCGGCGGCGAGTGACTCGATCTCCCGCAGCGCCTCGTCGAGGTCGGCCAGCCGGGGCGCCTCGTTCGGGTGCAGCGCCACCGTGGCGACCACCCCCGGCTGCCGCCGGGCCAGCTCGGCACCCCAGCGCGACGACGCCACGTCGACGCCGACCTGCACCAGCCGGTCCACTCCGACCCCGGCGGCCACCTCGACGGCCCCCGCCACCGGATCGTCCGGCCGGCCGTTCCACGGCGGGGTGCCCGCCTCGGCGAGGGTGATGTCCAGGTGGGTGTGGCTGTCGATCACCGGCCCGGGCAGTGGCTCCGGTACCGGTGGAAACTCCCCCGCCCGGCGGGCGGCCCGCGCACGGCGGCTCTCGGTCGGCTGCTCACTCATCGCCGCCAGCATCACATATCGGCGGGACGAGCCGGGCTCGGGCGTACCGGACGGGGGCGGTTCTGCGCGGGATCCGCCGAACCGGCGGTGACGGGCGGCCGAACCGGCGCCGGCCGGCCAGCCGAACCGGCAGTTCGCGTTCGGGGCGGCGGGGCAACCCCGGTCGGTAACCCTCTGTTCACCGGGCCGGTACTGACCGGTCTTAGCGTCGGCGCGGTGAGCGTGTCCCCGCCGGCCAGTGCGGTGCCCGAGACGCCGGCCGGACTCCGGGTCCGGTACGGCGCAGCCGTGCACCCGGCCGAGGAACTCGCCCGGGGTGCCGCGTACGAGCTGTTCAGCACCGAGCCCGTGCCCGGCTTCGAGCGGGACCGCCGCCCCGACGCACGCTACCCGTACCACCGGTACGCGCACGCCAGCGAGGTCGGGGTGCTCCCCGGCGCCAGGGCGACCGGCGGTGGCGCCGGTCCGGGCGAGCGGGCGAACGGGCTCGGTGTCCCGGACACCCCGCTGACCGCACCGCTGCACCGGGTCTGGGGCTGGACGGACATCCACGGCCTCAGCCAGAGCCCGGCCGCGGCCGAGGACCCGGTGCTGGTCTCGGTACGCGAGTCGGCGACCGTGCGGCGGGGGAGCCAGATGGTCAAGGCGCTCTCCGCCCAGCAGTTCGCCGGTTTCCTGCTGCGCGGCTGGCTGCCGTACGGCTTCTGCTACCGGGAGTACGACGTGGCGCACCTGCGCACGCCGGCCGACCAGATGCTGCTGCGTACCGACTCGGAGGCGGGGCGGGCGGTGCCCGAGGTCGCGTACCTGCTGCGCTGGCGGGCGACCGACCCGATCGACTACGTCGCACCGCTGGCCCCCGAGCACGAGGGTCTGATGACGATGCCGCCGCACGACCGGGTCGGGCCGCCGGTGCTCGGCACCGGGTTCACCCCGAGTGGGCGGCACCTGATCCCGGAGTTCGTCACCCGGGACTTCGCCGACCTGCCGCTGCCGGCGAACGCCGCCCTGCTGGCGCACACCCCGGACGGGGACGAGGTGGTGCTCTACACGTACCAGCCGGAACAGCGCGGCTGGCTGCGGATGGCCGGGCCGCGCTGGCGGCACCTGCTGGCCGCGGTGCCCGGGGTCTCCCCCGACCAGGAGTACGTCTCGACCAGCGACGCCATCCGGTCCACCCTGCTGATCGGCGGATACCGGGGGCAGGAGCACGAGGCGGTCGCCGACCCGCCCGGCGAGTTCCGGGTGCTGGCGATGACCAGGGCGGCCCGCTATCCGGTGGATACCCTCACCCGCCGGGCCCGGTACGTCATCTGGCGCGACACCCGCTGCCTGGTGCTCCGCGAGGAGGGCGGCTGGCTGCGGGTACGGCTCTGCCGGCCCGACCCGGACAACGTCGCGGCGCTCGGCGCGCAGTGCTACGAGCGGGGCGTCTACGAGGCGTGGGCGCCGGCGGTCGAGGTGACCGACGACCAGCTCCTCGACGTGCCGTACGAAGTCTGAGAGAGCGTCGGTCTCAAGGCGGGTCAGCTCAGGCGCTCGAAGGTGAGGTCGAAGTCCTTCCGCCAGGTCTTGCCGGCGTCCTCGGATGCCTCCCAGCGGCCGAGGATCCGGTCCTGCTCGACGTCGGCGATGAAGCGCTGGTGGAAATCAGGATCCTCGCGGCTCATCGTCCAGTGCCCGCCGTCGAAGGTCATCGCGAACTGGCGGCAGACGCCGCGGTCGTCCTGGTAGAGCGCGACGAACCGGTCGTTCGGGTCGCTGCGTCCGAGGACGAGGCTCAGCTCGGAATGCGCGTGCCCGCCCCCGCCGAACTCCGACCGCACGACCAGTAACGACTCCCCGAGCCATTCGACGGTGCTGGTGCCCGGCACCGTGGTGCCCGGCGGTTCGAGGAACCAGGCGTCCGACAGCGTCGTCGTCCATTCGCCGACCAGCCCGTCGAGCTTCGCCATCTCGGTGTTGCGCATCGTCTCCTCCGATCGGTCCGCGTACCCGCGCTTCGCCCTGCCACGATCCCATGGCTCGACCAGAACGGCGGCGGAGGAGTCGGCGGCGCCGGGCGGTGACTTCCGGGTGTGGCGCCGAGCGGGCATTGTGGTCCCCGTGAGTGACGTCGCGCTCTACTTCCCGTATGTCAACCTTCCGGCGGACGAGTGGGTGAAGGCCGCCGCCCTGCACTGGCCCCAGCTCGGCCGGATCCGTCCGACCGGCTACTACGGCCTGCGCGACTCCGACACGGTCAAGCGACTCCGGGACGAACTCGACTTCATCATCGACGTACGGCCCGGCTGGGGCGAGCGGTCCTGGGTGGACACCGAGGTTCTCGAAAGGGTGGATGACGTCTACCTCGAGTGGGCCCGGGGGGTGGACACCGAGGACCAGGTCGACGCGCTGTTCTTCGATTTTCTCGACCGGCACCAGGACGAGCTGACCCCCCGGTACGGCGCCGAGGCACTCGGGGTCGAATCCCTGCGCACCCGGGACGTGTACGACGAACTCCTGTCGACAGATCCCCGGCTGGAGAAGATTCATCCGGGCAAACTGTCGTACGGGCTGGCGCACCGGCTGGCGGAGGCCGGGTTGCTGATCTCCCGGAGCTACCAGTGGCGGCGCGCGCCCGACGGGAAGGTGCTGCACATCGCTGACCTGGCGGCGCACCGCCGCCTGGCCCGGCTGTACCTGGCGATCCTGGCTGACGTCGTCGCCCGGGAGAACGGGATGACGCCGGTTACCGACCAGCCGCTGGCCTCCGCCGGTACCGCGGGCTGGACGGTCGAGGCGATGGCCCGGATCCTGCTCGGCGAGGAGACCGACCCGGCGCCGGAGGACCCGACGGACTACAGCCACGCGTTCGCGGTGTTGGCCCTGGAGACGGTACTGCCGCGCGACCTCGCCGAGGTGCCGGTCGAGCGGATCATCGAGGCGCGACGGAGGCTGCTGCCGCAGTTGCTGCAATATCGCGAATTCCTCGACTCGCTCACCCCGGACTTCGTGGCGATCAGCGAGGTCCGGGACCCGGACGTGCGAGCGGCCAAACTCCGCAACCACGTGCAGAGCCGGATCGCCCATCCGCTCGAAGAGATGGAACGTACGCTCGGTCGGCTCGGCCTGGTGCCGGTCCGAGCCGTACTCAGTCTCCAAACGCTCGCGCCGCCGGCCGCATTGGGTGTGCTGGCCAACGCCGTCCATTTTCCGCCGGTCGTCACCAGCGCGGGAGTGGTGGCGGGGTGCCTGATCGGGGCCGTGAGCAGCACGCTCGACCAGCGGAGGCAGGTCGTCGCCGGCCACCCCGCCGGCTATCTGTTGGAGCTGCGACACGAACTGGGGCCTTCCGACACCGTCGCGCGAATCCGGTCCGCCATTCGGCGGGCGATCCCCGAGTGACGGAGGGCGTTTCGGCGAGAATCACCCACGACACGACCGCGCGCGGCGGACAGTGCACCGATGGCCCACCGTCCGCCACGCGCCCTGCCAGGTGGCGGTCAGCCCCTGGTCGGCGTGCTCAGGTGCTCACCGAGCAGGTTCTGGGTGATGATCCCTTCATCCACCGCCCGCTGGCCGGCGTAGCAGGTCCAGTGCAGTCCCGCCGCGTCCTCGCCGACACAGCCGCCCGCGACATTGCCCTGATCGTCGGCGAACATCTCCTTCCGGTCCGTGTAGTCGCGGACGATCGGCTTGGTCGGGCGCTTCATCTCCGGAATTCGGGAAAGGTCGGGTAGCGGGTCGTTGGGGGGACGGCTGAGGGTGCAGGTGAAGACGATGTTGTCCTCGGTCGTACACGTCGGATCGGTCCCCTGGAAGATCTCGGCCGCGCCGGGCATGCCTCGACTGACGGTCTCCGGGGTGAGCAGCGCCACCGCGGCGAAGGCGGCGCCACCGCCGATCGCCAGCACTCCGGCGGTGACCGTCGCCAGGAACGCGGCCCGGGATCCGAAGAGCCGGCGGCTTCCGTGTCGCCGGCCGGTCGCGGCGAGGTCCCGGCTGACCGCGTGTTCGAGTTCGTTGCCGAGCCGGATTAGGTCCGGGTGCAGGTCGTTCGCCATCAGGATGCCCTCCTGGTCCGGGTTGTCGGGGTCGGTCTGGTCGGTCGGAGCCTGCCGCGCAGTGCGGTGAGTCCACGGGAGACCCGGATCCGGGCCGCACCGGGTGAGCAGTCGAGCGCGGCGCCGATCTGCTGGTAACTCTGGTCGTGCAGTACCCGCAGCTCGACCGCGCTGCGCTGGGCCGCCGGCAGCGACGCGAGCGCCGCCGCCAGATCCGCCTCCAGGCCGTCGAGCCAGCTCTGGTCCGGGGCCACGGCGGCCCGATCGGTTCGTACGTGCAGTCGGGCGCTCGCCTCGGCGTGGATCCGCCGGTCCCGTACCGCCCGGAGCAGCAGGTTGCGGGCGATACCGAACAGCCACGGTCCCACCGATCCGGCCCGCTGGTCGACGAAGCGGTGCCGCGACTGCCATGCCTGGGCGAAGGTCTCCGCCGTCAGGTCCAGTGCCGCTTCGTGGTCGCCGGTGCGCTTGCGGCAGAACCCGTGGATCGCCTGCGCGTACCGGTCGTACAGCTCTCGGAAGGCGTGTGCGTCGTGGTCCGCGGCCACGAGCAGTTCGATGTCGGTCCTCATCCGTGCCCCGTTCCGGCCGGCCTTCGGACATGTTCGTCCACCAACGTGTCCCTCCCAGGTCGTGGTGTTCTTCCACCTCTCTATGCCGGCGACCGGGTCGGTTGTTTCAGCGCAGATCAGTGAACCTTTTTCAACCTCCCCTTGCGGTCCGGCGGACCGCAAGGTCGGACGCGGTGCGTGAGCGCCGCGCGGTCCAGGTTGAAAAAGGTTCAGTTCGGGCGGATTGGCCGAGGGCTCAGGCAGGGCGAAAAGCCGCCATGGTCGCGATGTGGGAGCGCGCGGAGTTCCCCGTCGGGCGCCCCGAACCGGCGGTGGAGCGGGCGCAGACGTTCGTGGGCACTGGTCAAAGCCGACGCCGGACCGGTGACCTGGACACCAGATGCGCTATCGATGCCGGATAACGCGTCTGGTGTCCAGGTCAAGCTCGTCGGTCACCGACCGGTGGTGCCGGGAGCACAAGCGGGGCAGCTCGACAGCCTTCGACGGGGACACCCCTTGGCGGGACGTCGTCCCCGAGTTACCGGGTGGGTCAGGGCTTGCGGAACACCACGCCGCACTCCATGGAGCGCTGGTTCTCCGGGGGCGACTCCAGATAGGGCCGCAGCGGCTCGTCGACATGCGCCAACGTCGGCTGGTCGGGGTCGGGACGCCAGTCGACGACCTTCACCAGGCCCGGCTCCACCGACTCCGCACCGGTCAACCCGCGCATCAGCTCGACGACCTGCTCCGGGGTGCGGTTGCGCCAGGCCAGGCCGAGCCGTTTGGTCATCTCGTTGCCCTCGTCCACCGTCGCCTGGTCCACCCCGCACACCTGGGAGAACGCGAGGTAGCTGCCGGACGCGAGGGCCTCCCACACGGTGCCGAGCATGTTCCGCAGCAACGTGTCATCGACGATGGAGTGTCCGATGGACAGGAACAGCGCGGCGACCGGCCGGGAGAAGTCGACCAACTTCCGCGTCTCCGGGTCGCCGAGAATCCG
Organism: Plantactinospora sp. ZYX-F-223; assembly: GCF_039649625.1. Lineage (NCBI taxonomy): Bacteria > Bacillati > Actinomycetota > Actinomycetes > Micromonosporales > Micromonosporaceae > Plantactinospora > Plantactinospora sp. ZYX-F-223. The sequence continues at coordinate 54,407 of NZ_JBDJAV010000020.1, forward strand.
CTCCGGTTCGGTCATGTCCGCCGCGATCACGGTGGTGGTCCGGTCGTCAGCCAGCAGCGCCCGCCCGTGGGCCAGCACGATCGGGTCGTTGTCGACGTAGACGACGTGCGCGTCCGGCTGGAACTGCTGGGCCACCTGGTGCACGTTGGCCTGGGTCGGCAGCCCGCTGCCCATGTCGAGGAACTGCCGGATCCCGGCGTCCCGGGCCAGGAAGCGCACCAGCCGGTAGAGGAACAGGCGGTTGTTCCGGGCCTCGGTCACGCCCTCCGGGAACTGCTTGTGCACGGCCAGCACCGCCGCCCGGTCGACCGGGAAGTTGTCCTTGCCGCCGAGGCAGTAGTCGTACATCCGCGCCGGGGTGGGCACGTCCTGCCGGATCTGAGGCTTACTTCCGTCATTCGGCGCGGTCACGACACCAGCTCCACGATCGACAACCGTCTCTGACTCGGGGGGAAGTGGAAAGACGGATCGTACCCGACCGGCTGGCTCAGCCGACGAGTCGGGCGAGTTCCTCGTCCACGATCGACGGGTCGAGCTTGCGGAAGACCGGCTTCGGCGCGGCCAGTGCCCGCCCCGCCTCGACCGGTACCGACTCCCATCGCGCCCCGACCGTGTAGTCCCCGGTCAGCACCGGGTACGACGGCCCGCCGTCCAGGTCGTCGACCTCCACGATCGACGGCATCGGCGCGTGTACCCCGGTGCCGCCGAGCAGCTCGTGCACCTGCTGCGCCGAGTGCGGCAGGAACGGGGTGAGCAGCGTGTTGGCGTCGCTGACCACCTGGAGCGCGACGTGCAGGATGGTGCCCATCCGAGGCTTGTCGGCCTCGCCTTTCAGCTTCCAGGGGGCCTGCTCGGAGAGGTACTTGTTGGCCTCGGCGACCACCCGCATCGCCTCGCCGATCGCCTGCTTCTGCCGGTGCTTGGAGATCAGGTCGCCGACGATGCCGAACCCGGCCCGCGCGGTGGCGAGCAGCGCCTCGTCGGCCTCGGTCAGCCCGGCCGGGTCGATCGGCGGGATCGCGCCGAAGTTCTTCGCGGCCATCGAGATCGACCGGTTGACCAGGTTGCCCCAGCCGGCGACCAGCTCGTCGTTGTTGCGGCGCAGGAACTCCGCCCAGGTGAAGTCGGTGTCCTGGCTCTCCGGGCCGGCCACGGCGATGAAGTAGCGCAGCGCGTCCGCGTCGTACCGGGCCAGGAAGTCCCGTACGTAGATCACGACCTGCCGGGACGAGGAGAACTTCTTCCCCTCCATGGTCAGGAACTCGCTGGAGACCACCTCGGTCGGCAGGTTGAGCCGGCCCAGGTCGCCGGGCTCACCGCCCCGGTCGCCCTCGCCGTCGTAGCCGAGCAGCAGCGCCGGCCAGATCACCGAGTGGAAGACGATGTTGTCCTTGCCCATGAAGTAGTAGCCCCGGGCGTCCTTGCCCTGGGCGTCCGCCGCCCACCAGCGCCGCCACGCCTCCGGGTCGCCGGAGCGCCGCGCCCACTCGATGGACGCGGACAGGTAGCCGATCACCGCGTCGAACCAGACGTAGATCCGCTTGTCGCTGCGGTCGCGCCAGCCCTCCAGCGGAATCGGTACGCCCCACTCCAGGTCCCGGGTGATCGCCCGGGGCTGGAGGTCGTCCAGCAGGTTCCGGGAGAAGCGCAGCACGTTCGGCCGCCACCCCTCCCGGGTGTCCAGCCACTTCGCCAGCGCCTGAGCGAAGGCCGGCAGGTCGAGGAAGAAGTGCTCGGTCTCGACGAACTGCGGTGTCTCGCCGTTTATCTTGGATCGGGGGTCGACCAGGTCGATCGGGTCGAGCTGGTTGCCGCAGTTGTCGCACTGGTCACCCCGGGCGTGCGGGTAGCCGCAGATCGGGCAGGTGCCCTCGATGTAGCGGTCCGGCAGGGTACGGCCGGTGGACGGCGAGATCGCCCCCATGGTGACCTTGGGCACGATGTAGCCGTTGCGGTGCAGCGTCTCGAACAGCTCCTGCACCACCGCGTAGTGGTTGCGGGTGGTGGTCCGGGTGAAGAGGTCGTAGGAGAGGCCGAGCCCGTGCAGGTCCTCGACGATCACCCGGTTGTAGCGATCAGCCAGTTCGCGCGGGGTGACCCCCTCCTTGTCCGCCTGCACCTGGATCGGCGTGCCGTGCTCGTCGGTGCCGCTGACCATGAGTACGTCGTGCCCGGCCATCCGCATGTACCGGCTGAACACGTCGGAGGGGACCCCGAAGCCGGAGACGTGGCCGATGTGGCGCGGGCCGTTGGCGTACGGCCAGGCAACCGCCGCGAGAACGTGACTCATGAGAAGCAAGCCTAGTGACCACCCTCCGAGTACCGCGAACCAACGCCGTACCCCGGGCCGACGGCGCCGGTAGGGGGCTGGCCGGCGGCCCGCCATCGACGGGTGTTTAGCGGAAAGATCACTCAACCTGCCAATATTCAGACTGATATCCGACTTTTTTCTCCTTCGACACGCCTGTGCGGCTGCCCTGGCGAGTCCGAGCAGCGTTGTCCAATGGACGGGTGACGGGCCAGGAGGGTGGGCAGCCAGCAGCGGAAACGCGCCCTTCCGAGACCCAGCCCGGCCCGCCGGCACCCGCCCAGCCCGGTCCGCCGACACCCGCCGGGACCGCGTCCGGACAATCACCCACCGGGCCGGTCCAGCCCGCCGAGGCCACCGACAATCCGGCCGCCGAGGCGGGACCGGCGCCGCAGCAGCGGCCGGCCCCGGCGTACGAGCCGGCGCCGGCCAGACCGTTCCGGGGGGCCACACCCGCACTCGGCTCCGCCTGGCTCGGTGCCCCCGGCACGCTCGCCGGCCCGTCCGGCATCGAGCCGACCACCGGCGCCCCGCTCGCGATGCTGCCCCGGCGGGCGCCCCGGGCCACCGCACCGACCTGGAACGGACCGACCGGGTCGCTACCGACCACCGCACCGGGAACGGATCCGGAAACGGCCGAGGAGGACGACTTCTGGCTGCCGATCGAGGAGGTCCACTGGGACGGCACGCCCGTGCAGCCGACTCCCCGGACCTGGTACGGCCGGCCGAAGGACCCGGCCGCGGCCGCGACCCGGCGGCGGGTGCCGCGACCGCCGAAGCCGCCGCGGAACCCGGCGCTCGGGCTCGCCGGGGTGATCCTCTGCTCCCTGGTCGCCAGCTTCTTCGCCTGGGTCAGTGCCGAGCCGTTCTGGCTCGCCGTCGGCCACGGCGAGCTGGGTACGGCGACGGTGCAGACCTGCACCGGGCACGGGCTCGGGCAGCACTGCCGGGGCACCTTCAGCGCCGACAGCGGCTCGGTGCGGGTCCACGACATCCGGCTGGTCGACGTCGGCGCGGCGCACCGCGAGTTCGGCAGCCGGTTCACGGCCCGGATGACCGGGGCGGACAGCGGGAAGGCGTACGTCGGCGCGGGCACCGGGCTACTGCACCTGCGCTGGGTACTCGGCTTCGGGATGGTGCTGCTGTGCTGCGTGGGAGCCGGTTGGACCAGCGGGGCGCTGCGACTGGTCGAGCGGCGCAACCGGCACACCGCGGCCCTGGTGAGCGTCGCCGGCCCGCTGCTGCTCGCCGCCGGGTTCCTGGCCGGCGCCTACTGACCCCCGCTGGCGCCGGCCGACGCGTCAGCTCGACGCCGGGGGGTGCACGGCGTTGTAGACGTCCCGGCGGCGCAGGCCGTACTCGGTGGCGACCGCGGTGATGGCGTCGCGTCGGGACGTACCCCCGGCCTCCAGGTCGGCGACCGCGGCCCGCAGGTCCGCGACGGCCGGGACCGGCGCGGCGACCGCCGGGGCACCCGCCACCACCAGGGTGATCTCGCCGCGCGGCTCGCCGGTGGCGGCCCAGGTCGCCAGCTCGCCGAGCGGGCGGCGCAGCACCTCCTCGTAGGTCTTGGTCAGCTCCCGACAGAGCGCCGCCGGCCGGTCGGCGCCGAACGCGGCCGCCAGGTCGGCGAGCGCGCCGGCCACCCGGTGCGGCGCTTCGAAGAAGACCAGCGTCCGCTCCTCGGCGGCGAGCGCCCGCAGCCGGGCCCGGCGCGGGCCGCCGGTGCGGGGCAGGAACCCCTCGAAGCAGAACCGGTCGGTGGGCAGGCCGGAGAGGGCGAGCGCGGTGGTGACCGCGCTCGGGCCGGGCGCCACGGTGACCGGGGCGCCCGCGTCGAGCGCGGCCCGGACCAGCCGGTAGCCGGGGTCGGAGACGCTCGGCATCCCGGCGTCGGTCACCAGCGCCACCAGCGCGCCGTCGAGGACGGCGTCGACCAGGTCCGGGGTACGACGCTCCTCGTTGCCCTCGAAGTACGACACGATCTTGCCGGTGATGGTGACGTCCAGGTCGCGGGCCAGCCGGGTGAGCCGGCGGGTGTCCTCGGCGGCGACGACGTCGGCCTGCCCGAGTGCGTCCCGCAGCCGCGCCGAGGCGTCGCCGGGGTTTCCGAGCGGCGCTCCGAGCAGGATCAGCCGGCCGTTACCGGGCGATTTTTCCACCGACCGACTCCTTCATCGATACCTGTCATCGCACATAGCGAGCGTCGTGCCCCGTTTCACACCATCGCAGCCTACGATCACGGGGTGACTCTGGCGTCGACAGCGCAGACCGAGAGCCCGGGCACCGCCGGGCCGCCGGCAGGCCCGGTGGTCGAGGTGGTCTCGGCCACCCCGGCCGGGACAGCCACGACCGAGCGCCCCGAGCGCCCCAACGGGGGCGTACCCGGGATCATCAGACGCCGGCTGGCCCCGTTCGACGCCCGGCTCGAACCGTGGTCCTGGCTGGCCACCGCCGTGGTGGTGCTGATCGCCGGCATCCTCCGCTTCGTCGGGCTGAGCAACCCCAAGGGCAAGATCTTCGACGAGATCTACTACGCCACCGACGCGCACAACCTGCTGCTGCGCGGCGTCGAATGGGACGAGAAGAACAATACCGCCGCGTACGTGGTGCACCCGCCGCTCGGCAAGTGGATGATCGCGATCGGCGAGCAGATCTGGGGCTACAACGAGCTGGGCTGGCGGTTCTCCGCCGCGGCGATCGGTACGCTCTCCGTCCTGCTGCTGATCCGGATCGCCCGCCGGATGTTCCAGTCGACCGTGCTCGGCTGCACCGCCGGGCTGCTGATGGCGCTGGACGGCTTCCACCTGGTGCTCTCCCGCACCGCGCTGCTCGACATCTTCCTGATGTTCTTCGTGCTGGCCGCGTTCGGCGCCCTGGTGGTGGACCGGGACGTCCGGCGGAAGCGCTGGCTGCGGGCGATCGAGTCCGGCCTCGACCCGAGCCAGCCGGGGCGACGCAACCGGCCGCCGTTCCGGTGGTCCGACGGGGTGCCGTGGTGGCGGCTGCTCGCCGCCGTGATGCTGGGCTGTGCCTTCGGGGTGAAGTGGAGCGCACTGTACTTCGTACCGGTGTTCGCGCTGCTGGTCGTGCTCTGGGAGGTCGGCGCCCGCCGTTCCGCCGGGGTACGCCGGCCGTGGCGGGACACCTTCCTCGACGAGGGGCTCTGGCTACTCGGCGCCGGGGTGCTGATCGGGCTCGTCTACCTCGCCACCTGGTCGGGCTGGTTCGCCAGCGACAACGGCTACTTCCGGAACTGGCGGGCCGACACCGGCCAGTCCAGCCTGCCGATCATCGGCAGCCTGCAGAACCTGTGGCACTACCACGAAGAGGCGCTCAAGTTCCATTCCGGCCTCGACGACAAACACGTCTACCAGTCCTGGCCCTGGCAGTGGCTGCTGCTCGGCCGGCCGGTCGCGTTCCACTGGTCCGACCAGGGCGCCTGCGGGGCTCCGAGCTGCGCCTCGGAGATCCTGCTGCTCGGTACCCCGATCCTGTGGTGGTCGTTCCTGCCGGCGCTGGCCGCGGTCGCCTGGCTGGGCCTGGCCCGGCGGGACTGGCGGCCCCTGGCCATCCTGCTGCCGGCGGCCGCCGGCCTGCTGCCGTGGTTCTGGTTCGCGCTGGACGGCCGGACGATGTTCTTCTTCTACGTCGCGCCGGTGGTGCCGTTCATGATCCTGGCCGTGACCTACGTGCTGGGCGCGATCATCGGCCCGGCCCGGGCACCGGCGCCAGCGGGCGCCCCGGCCGGCGGTGACCCGCCCGCCGCATCGGCCGGCGACGGTGGCCAGGGCGGGCGGACCAGTGACCGCCGCATGATCGGCGCGATCGTCGCCGGCACGTACGTGCTGCTGGTGGCGATCTGCTTCGCCTACTTCCATCCGATCTTCGTGGGGCAGCTCCTGCCGTACGCGGAGTGGTCGAGCCGGATGTGGCTCGGCAACCGCTGGATCTGACCCCTTTCGGCACAGCCGACCGAGACGGCCGGGCGGCGCACGCTCCGTGCCCGCGCCGGCCGCTCCGTCTCGACGGTCCCGGTCGTCTCGACAATCCCGGCCGTGTCGACGGTCCCGGCGTGCCGCTCGCACCGTGATGGTGCGATCCGACGACGATCTGACGGCGCGGTTCCATGATGGACGACCGGGAGGAACGTGGACGAACGCAGGAACGGCTAGGCGTGCGTGGTGTCGGCCGGGGCGCCTCGTGGCCGGTGCGCGGGGCACGGCGGACGGCGCTGGCAGGAAGGCTGGTCGGGCCACGGCAAGGCCCGGACATAGGTGCGCGCCCCGATCGCCTGCCACGGGGGAAGCGGGCGATTGGGGCGCGCACCAAGGAGCTTAACCACCCTGGATCAGTGGCACAACGGGTGGTGTTAAGTCAGATTTCCGACCGACGCACCGCCGAACACAACGGGCGTATGGGGCAGAGTACTCGGACGGGCATCAGCCACCCGATCGACCGGCCCCGGCCGGCCATCTGAACCGGCCCGAAGCGAGGCCGCCACCGCTCGCTCCCGGGCCGGGACCGGCACCCGCCTGCCGCCGGGCGGCTCCCCCGTTCACAGGATGCCGACTCCGCCGATCATCAGGCCAACCCCCCGGAACGACCCGACATTGAAGTGACCGAATAGCGGCCCTGTCGGTAGTTGACGTCGATAGGCACACTGTTGCGGTGACCGGACCACTGCGTTCAGGATTCACCCCGACACCGACCCGGCTGGTCGTGGTCGGCCTGGTGGCCGTGCTCGGCCTCACCTCCTGTGATCTGGGCGGCGACGCGCCTGCCACCGGCCCGAGTTGGTCGGGCAGCGCCAGCCCGACCCCGGGCGGCGTGGGTGGCGCCAAACCCACCGCGTTCACCGGCTGGTCGGATCCGGCCCTCGTCGGCAAGCCGTACGGCACCAAGGTGGACGGCCTGCTCACCTTCCGGGGCAATCCGACCCGGACCTACTACGGCACCGGGCCGATGCCCCGGACGACCCCGGCGCGGCAGTGGCAGTTCCCGCGCAGCGGTGGCCTGTGTGGGGAGTCGACCGACGAGAAGGGCACCCGGGTCTGGTGCGGTACGGGCTGGACCGGCCAACCCGCCGTCTTCGAGCGGGACGGGCGGACCTGGGTGGTCTTCGGGGCGTACGACCACAAGATCCATTTCTTGGACGGCGAGACGGGCGAGCGGATCCTGCCGGACTTTCCGACCGGCGACATCATCAAGGGCTCGGTCACCATCGACCCGGACGGGTTTCCGCTGGTCTACTCCGGATCGCGGGACAACTACTACCGGGTGATCGCGATCGACCGGGGCAGGCCGACCGAGCTGTGGAAGCTGTCGGCGCGGGCGGTCTCGCCGACGATGTGGAACGACGACTTCGACGGTGCCGGCCTGATCCTCGACGACTACCTCTTCCTCGGCGGCGAGAACAGCCAGTTCCACATCGTCAAGCTCAACCGGAGGTACGCCGCCAACGGCAAGGTCACGGTCAAGCCGAAGCTGGTGTTCAACACCCCCGGCTGGGACGCCCAACTCCTCCGCGACGTGGACGACCGGATGGTCTCGATCGAGAACTCCGTGGCGATCTCCGGCAACGTGGTCTACTTTGCCAACTCCGGCGGGTTGGTGCAGGGCTGGGACATCAGCGGTCTGAAGCAGGGGCGCAAGCCCAAGCGGGTGTTCCGGTTCTGGACCGGTGACGACACCGACGCCTCGATCGCGGTCGACGAGACCGGCGCGCTCTACGTCGGCTCGGAGTACGAGCGGGGCACCGCCCGGTCGAAGCAGGTCGGGCAGATGATGAAGCTCGACCCCAAGCGCAAGGGCAACCCGAGCGTCTGGCACGTCGACGACCACGCCCGCAAGCCGGCCGGCATCTGGGGCAGCCCCGCCCTGCACAGGGACATCGCGATCTTCGACACCCAGGGCGGCGAGGTGCTCGGCGTCGACCGGGCGACCGGGGCCGTACGGTGGCGGTTCGAGCTGCCCGGCCCGACCTGGCAGTCGCCGGTGGTGGTCGACGACGTACTGGTGATCGGGGACTGCAACGGCACGCTGCACGGGTACGACGTCGCCGACACCACGGCCGCACCGAAGCCACTGTGGAAGGTCAAGCTGGGCGGCTGCATCGAGTCGACTCCGGCGGTCTGGCGAGGGCGGATCTACGTCGGCACCCGGGCCGGCGCGTTCCACGCCATCGCGGCCCGCTGAGCCGGTCGACACCGCAGACCGGCCCGGGGGCCTCCGGACGATCCGACGGCCACGAGAACCAGGGGGGAACGAGAAGAAAGAAACCTACACAGCTACTTTCGCGCGGCGCAGGTATCTGCCAACCTGACATCTACATTTGCCTATGTCAGGAGGCCAATCATGTCGCTGCCTCGTCGCCTGGTCCCCCTGCTAGCCGCCATCACCGTCCCACTCGTCAGCACGCTCGCCGTCGGCCTGGCCGCCGTACCCGCGCACGCGGCCGCGACCACCTACACCGCGCTCGGCGACTCGTACGCCTCCGGCACCGGCACCCGGGAGTACTACCCGGACAGCGGCTCCTGCCAGCGCTCCCGACACTCCTACCCGGTGCTCGACGCGGCCCGGCTCGGCGCCACGCTCAGCTTCCCGGCCTGCGCCGGAGCCACCACCTCCAGCGTGCTCAGCGGGCAGCTCGGCAGCCTCAACTCGGCCACCAACTACGTCACCGTGCAGGCCGGCGGCAACGACCTCGGCTGGTCGTCGGTGATCGTGCAGTGCGCGCTGCCCTGGCCCACCACCTGCTGGTCCCAGATCGACAGCGCGGAGAACATCATCCGGAACACCCTGCCGGGCCGGCTCGACCAGCTCTACTCCCGGATCCGCAGCCTCGCCCCGAACGCCCGGGTCGCGGTGGTCGGATATCCGCGCCTCTTCAACGGCGAGGAGTGCAACATCATCGCCCGGATCTCCCCCGGTGAGCAGGCCGAGCTCAACGCCGCGGCGGAGCTGCTGGCGACCACCATCGCCGCCCGGGCCGCCGCGCACGGGTTCGCCTTCGTCGACGCCCGGGGGCCGTTCACCGGGCACGCGGTCTGCGACGACGTCGAGTGGCTGAACGGCACCTCCAACCCGCTCGGCGAGTCGTACCACCCGAACCGGGCCGGACACGTCGGGTACGCCGGCATCGTCGAGACCGCCCTCCGGGCCGCCGCTGCCCGCAGGTCCTGACCGGTACGCACCCGACCCACCCGGTACCCGCCCGGGCGCACCGCCGCCTCGCCGGGCTGCTCCGGACCGGTCGCCCGGCCGGAATCGGGACCGTGGGGTACGGCGGGGACCACTCGGCTCCCCGCCGTACCTCCGGATCACTCGCAGGTCCAGCGGACGGCGGCGGTGGCGGTGGCGTCCGGGCCGACCGAGACGAGCCCGCCGACCACCCGGCCGTCGTCGCTGACGCTCACCGCCGCCGGTCCCTCCCTGCCGGGTACCGCCCCGTCCGGCGCCGGCAGCACGAGCGGCCGCTCGCCGGCCAGCACCGCCGGGGTCTCGACGCCGGCCGCGTCCCGGACGAACCCGGCCACCCAGCCGTACCGGTTGATCGCCACTCCCCGGGCCAGACCGGTCAGCGGGGTCGCTACTCGGTCATGCCGACCGGGTCGGAGCGGACGAACGCCATCGTCCAGCAGCCGTCGGCGTCCTGCTGGGGCCGCAACTCGTAGAGGTGGTCCACGCCGGGCAGGTCCGCAGGCTCGTCCGAGCTGCTGCTCAACACCCACCGTCGCGGCGGCCGGCCACCGGGCGCGGCCGGCAGGTCCCGGGCAGTGCCGTCGGCCGGACCGCCCGCGAAGCGTACGGTGACCCACTCCACGTTCTCATGTTACGAGCGCGATCGCCCGCCGATGCGCCGGAACGAGCAGCGGGTCGCGGTCCACCGCCGCTCCGGCCGGGTGGACCGCGTTCCCGGAGCGCTCACAGTCAGCCGCAGCCGATTCCGGCTCCGGCTCCGGCTCCGGTTCCGGTTCCGGTTCCGGAGAACATCCGGTTCCGGAGAACAACCGTTTCCGACCGGAACTGCCGCAGGTCCGATCGCCGGCTATCCCCGCCCGCCCGAGGTACCGCGCCCGGCCGCCGGCGGCTATCCCCCGCCCGCCCGGAGCACCTCGCCCAGCCGCCGACGGCGCCGGAATGCGAACTCGACCCGCAGCACCGCGACGACCGCCACCGGCAACGCGACGGCGAGCAGGCCGATCTCCCACCACGGCAGCACCAGCGCCGGGTCGGCAGCCTGCACGGTGAGCAGTCGCAGCGCGAGCGGACCGAGCGTCAGGCCCGCGAGCAGTGTGCCGAGCAGTGTGCCGCCCACCGCGGCGACGACCACCGGCGGCAGCAACTCACCCGCGGCGACCCGGCGGGCGTCCGTCGGCCGCAGGCCGAGCGTCCGCAGCCGGGTAAGGGTCTGCCACCGCTCCGGCGCACCGGCAGCCGCGCCGAGCGCGAGTCCGAGCAGCCCCATGGCCAGCAACATCGCAACCGAGGCCCGGCCCAGCCGCAGCATCCCCAAGGAGAGCGGCGCCACGCGGCGCTGCGCCAACACGTCCTCGCGCACCACCACCTCAGCCGCGACGCTGGTGTCGGCGGCCGCCCGAGCCGCGCCGGGGCCGGCCACCCACACGGTGTTCGGAACGACCGGCACACCGGTGGCGGCAATCGCGGCGGCGTCGACGATGACCACGTCGTCCGCGTCGCCGACGGTGGGCGCCGCGCCGACCACGGCGAGCTGGACGGCCGGGCCGTCCTGCCGGCGGAGCTCCAGCCGCATGCCGGGCCGCAGCTCGCCGTCGCTGGAGCGCACCAGCGCCGGGACGGGGCCGGGGCCGGTCACTGCGAGCTTGTCGAGTTCCGGTCCGCCCGCCAACGGGGTCGCGGCCAGGAGCCGCGCGAGAGCAACGGCGTCCACGATCACCAGACGGGGCGCGACGAGCGTCGAATCGGCGGCGATCGAGGCGCTGTCGGTCACCTGCGCGGCCACCACCTGCCGCACCCCCTGCGCAGCGGCGATGCGCCGGGCGAGATCTGCCGTGGAGTCCTCGGCGGCCGGGCTGACGTCGACCCGGACGTCGGCGCCGACGGTATGCCACGCGCCCGCCGCGAGGCCCCGGACGGTGGTGGCCTGGAGCGTGAGCGCGAACGACGCCAGCGCGACGGAGGTCACCAGGACCAGCAGTGGAAGTACGCGTGCCGACGTCGCGGCCGCCCGCGCGGCGCCGAACACCGCCAGCGGGCGGCGGGAGCGCAGGGAGCGCCGCAGTGCAAGGCGGGTGCCGGCAGGCAGCAGCCGCAGCAGCACGAGCCCGCCGGTGAGCGCGCCAAGCGCGGGCGCGCTCGCCGGCAGTGTCAGGCCATCGTGCTGGCCGGACTCCGGACCGGCCGGCGCGCCGGAGAGGACGGCCGGAAGGATTCCGCGCTGGTGCAGCGCGACAAAGGCGGCCAGCGCGGCGGCCAGGACCGCGGTCTCCAGGGTGGCCCGGCGCAGTTGCCCGGTGCGGCGGACCCAGCGGCGGGCGGCCCGGTTGGCCGGGACGCGTCGGTCCCGGGTGGCCCGGGCGGCGGCGAGTGTGCCGAGAGCCGGGCCGGCAGCGGCTGCGGTGAGGACCACCGGGGCCGCCCAGCTCCAGGAGAGTCCCGGGGCGACCACGCCGGCCAGCGCGAGCCCGGCCACGGCGGCCACCAGCGCCAGCACGCTGGACTCGAGCAGCAGTTCCGCAGCGAGGTCCGGCAGGGCGGCGCCGCGCTGCCGGGCGGCGGCCAGCGCCGTGGCGCGGCGCCGGACCAGCAGCTCGGCAGCGAGCGTCAGCACCAGTACCGCGACGGCCAGGACCCCGATGAGCAGTACGGACGCCTGCGCGGTCGCGGCGGCGATCTGGGTCCGGACGTCCCGTAGCACGGCGTCGAGCCGCGTCTCCCAGCGCAGGGAGCTGTCTCGGACCCCGGAGGAGCCGGAGGACGTTTTGAGGGCGACCACGGTCGCGGCGATGCTCCCCGCCGAGTCCTGGGTGAACGCCTCGGGGTCGGGGCTGAACCAGATGCTGCGCTCCAGCTCGTCGTCCTCGAAGGCGAGCCGGGCGTCGGGCAGGGAGTCGGCGGAGAGCAGTCCGGCGAGCCGGGTGCTGCCCACGCCGTCGACGCCGGGAACGGGTCGCAACAGCCACGGTGCGAGTCGCCAGGCCGGATCGCCGCTGTCCGCCGCCTCGAAGACACCGCTGACCTGGACGTACTTCTCGTTCTTGCGTTGGTCCACGAGCGGAATGCGGTCGCCGGGGCCCAGGCCGAGGGCTTCGGCGTCCGCCTTCGACAGGCCGACCTGCACCGGCCGGGGCGGTCCGCCGTACAGGACCTCGACCCGGCTGTCCGCCTCCGGGACCGCCGGCCGGGGGGCGCCACCGGCGATCCAGATGACGTCCGGGCCCCCACCGGTCGCAGGATCGTTCCCGAGGTAGCTGAGCTGGAAGGTGCGCTGCACGCTACCGTCAGTGATCTTGAGTATGCTGCTGGTGACGCTGGCGATGGACGGGCGCAGCGCGGCCGCCAGATCGGGTCCGAGTTCGTCCCGGGCCATCCCGTGCAGGTCGCCGACGGCCTCGGCGAGGTACGGGTCGCGGACGCGTCCACCGCGCGGTCCGGCGTCCGGCTCCCAACGGGTATGCACCCGGACTGCGGCGTCGTCGCCGGCGCGGCGTACCGCCTGCTGGACGGCGTCGTCGGCGGTGGCCCGGATCAGTGGCGGCACGGCACCGGCGAACAGGACGACGGCCGCGACGACGACCGCGGTCAACAGCAGCGGCCCGGCATCGGCCCGAGGGCGGCTGCGGATGGTCGGCCAGTGCGGCGCGGGCAGCCAGTGCACGGCGTGTCGCCAGGACACAGCGGGTCGCCAGGACGCCGAGGGGCGCCGGAGCCGGATCACGAACTCACCCGCAGGTACGCGGCCTCGGCGCGCCGGGTCCGGACGGTGACCACAACCGCCACCGCGAGCACGCAACCGGCCAGCAGCAGGCCGAGCAGGGCCGCCTCGGCCGCCCACGGCCAGTACGGCACGACGGGCGGGACCGGCGCGGCACCGGCGTCGGACCGGACCAGCGGGGGCGCGACGACGAGCGTGGCGAGCCCGCCGACGGCCGCACCCGCGATCAGCAGCGGCAGCAGGAGGCCGGCGTACTGGCCGAACAGCACCGCGCGGACCTCGCGCCGGGTCATTCCCAGCCCGAGCAGCCGGGCCACCTCGACCGTGCGGGCCCGCAGGTCGACGAGTACGTGCAGGACGACACCGGCGACCAGCAGCAACGCGGCGGCGGGGACGAGCAGCCGAAGCGCGGCCGGCAGTCCGGCGCGCAACGGCCCGGCGCGCAGGCGCTCGGCCTCGGCGGCGCGGGTGGTGACCTGACCGACGTGCAGGGCCGCGGCGTGTACGGCGGCGTCCGTCCGGGTGGGGTGGCCGACCCACCAGCCGTCCACGGGATACTGGAGGTCGCCGGCGACCACCAGGGCACGGGAGACCGCGTCCAGGTCGGCCAGGATGGCGGCGGCACCGGGGGCGGACGGGACGTACGGCACCACGTCGGCGACGACGACGGAAACGGCCGAGGCGCCGACGCCGATGCTGAGCGGGGAGCCGCGGTGCACCCCGAGTTCGTCGAGGAGGCGGGCCGAGACGGCCACGGGTATCGGTCCGGGCGCGGGGAAGGCGGTCGCGACGAGGTCGCGGGCGGCGATCTGAGCGCCGCTGAGCTGGACGGTCGTCGTCATTCTCAACTCGATGCCCGAGGCGGTGCCGGCGAGCGCGACGGCCGAATCCGTGAGCTGTTCGGGTGCGGGCGGGGCGGAGGTGGCCGTCCACGGCGGTGCGCCGTTCCGGGCCGACGCCCCGGGAACCATCAGCGTCACGGCGACGTGGCTGCGCTCGGGACCGGCCGGACCGGCGGACGGATCGGCCGCGATCGGCAGGGAGAGCGCGACCAGTTCCAGACCGTCGGCCGGCACGCACTCCGGTAGCCGGTGTACCGCGCCGTCGAGCGGGACGAGTTCGCCGGTGCAGGTCGTCCGCAGGCCCGTGGCGTCCTGGAACACCAGCCTGGGGGTCACCACGACCGGGGTCGAACCGGTCGCCGTACCGGTCAGGGCGAGGGCGGTACCGGCCGGGACGGCAACTCCGACGGCGCGGGACGGCGGCGCCAGTGCGGCGCCCACCTCCGCCCAGCTACGGTCGCCGTCCAGCCGCCCGCGCAGCAGCGTCCCGGCGCGGCCGGTGTCCACGGCCACCAGCCGGGGCGCGTCGCCGGCCGTGCCGAGCCACTGGCCGATGGCGACGCCCCGCTCGGCGGCCGGGCTCACCGCTCCCCCGGTCGCCCCGCTGACCGCCGCGCCCTGCCCGGCGACCGGCGGGGCCGTCAGCGCGATCGCCAGGTCGGTGCCGATCGAGAGGTCGGCCTGGTCGTACTGCGACCGTTCCCAGGTGGCGTCGAAGGCGACTGCGAAGGTGCCGGCTCCGCAGGCAAGGCCGATCAGCAGGCCGGCGGCGACCGCCTGGGGCCGGCGGGCGGCCTCGAACGCGGCAAGCGGAAGCGCCAGTCCCCGGGCACGGCGGGCCAGCCGCTCGGCAGCGTGCAACGCGGGCGGTATCAGGCGCAGGGCCAGCGCGGCGCCGGCGGCCAGCAGCAGCGTGGGCGCGACAACCCGGACGGCGTCGACCCGGCTGTCGGCGCCGGCGGCCTGGGCGTGCAGCTGCCAGAGCCCGACCGCGCCGAACGCCACGAGCAGGACGTCTGCGCCGGACCGGGCGAGCAGCCCGCGCGGGTCGCGTCGGCCGCCGGCCACGGCGACCGGCCGGGCGGCGAGGACCACGAGTACCGCTGCGAGCACCAGTACGCCGCCGACGATGACGAGCAGCTGCGGGGCGGTCACCCCCGGTGGCCCGGCGAGGCCGGCGCCCGCCAGGGGTGGTAGCCGGGTCAGGCCGGAATGCAGCAGGGACGAGGCGGGGACCGCGAGCGCGGCGGCGAGCAGCGCGAGCGTACCGCCCTCGACAGCCGACACGGCGGCGAGCTGGCCACGGCCGAAGCCCAGTGTCGACAGCAGGCCGGTCTCCTCGGCGCGTATTCCGGCAGCGAGCCGTCCGGCGAGGGCCAGGGCGGTCGCGGTCAGTACACCGCCGAGCAGGGCGACGGCGAGCACCGTGGCGGCGGTGACCCGCTGCTGTTCACGGGCGGCCAGCAGCGTCTGTGGCAGCCGCGAGGCGAGGTTCTCGATCCGCACCCGGTCGCCGAGGATCCCGGCCAGCCGGCGGTCGGCGCCGCGTACGGCCCCGGCGACGGTTTCCAGGTCGTGGCGGGCGGGACTGGAGAGGTCCGGTTGGGCGGTGATCTCCATCCGGTCGATGGTGTGGCCGCCGGAGAGCAGGTCGGCGAGATCGACGATGACCGGACCGTAGGCGTGCACCAACTGCGGTTGGCGCCCGTCGCTGAACGCGAGATCGTAGCCGGCCCCGCCGAGCGGGTCACGGTCCCACCCGGTGCCGGGCAGCGGGCGTACGACGCCGACCACGGTCACGTCGACCGCCGGGGCGGGCTCGTCGGTCAACTCCGCGCCGAGCCGGACGCGACTGCCGAGGCCGAGATCGAGCCGCCGCGCGGTGGGTTCGAGCAGCACGGCCTCCAGGGACGTGGCCCCACCGGCGGCCTGTGGCCAGCGTCCGTCGACCAGCGCGGCACGGGCCGGCAGGTCATCCATTGCCGACAGGTACGTCTCGGTCAGGACGTCGGTCCGTCCGGCCAGCCGCTCCGGCAGCGTACGGAACGCGGACGACGCCCGCGTGGCCGTCGTCGCGGAGAACGGGGCGAGGGTCGAGGTCAACAGTTCGCGGGTATCGGCGGCCACCGAGCTGGCGTGGGTGCCCCGCACGGTGACGGTGTAGGCGGTGACGCCGACGTCGCCGGGAGCGGCCCGGGCGGCGGCGACCTCGAACGCCCGATCTGCGGTACCGGTCACCAGCAGGGCGCAGGTGCCGAGCAGGGTCGCGCCGAGCACGACGACCGCCAGCAGAGCCGCGAGCAGCGGCCACTGGGCGCGGGCACGGAGCCCGAGCAGCCTCAGCATCCGCCGCCCCGGGCCGTCACCGGGATGCCAGCCCGTCGGGCTCGTCGTCGAGCCGGCCGTCCTGGATCCGGATCACCCGGTCGGCCAGCGCCATCATCACCGGGTCGTGCGTGGAAACCAGTGCCGTGACACCCTCGGACTCCACCACGGCACGCAGCAACGACATCACCGACAGGCCCGTCTCGGCGTCCAGTTGCCCGGTCGGCTCGTCGGCGATCAGCAGCCGTGGTGACGCGGCCAGGGCCCGGGCGATCGCCACTCGCTGCTGCTGGCCGCCGGAGAGTTCGCCGGGCCGCTGCTGGGCGTGGTCGGCCAGGCCCACCAGTTCCAGCAGCAGCTCGACCCGGCGCTCGCGCTCCGCCACCGGGGTACGGGCCAGGCGCAGCGGTGCGCCGACGTTCTCCGCGGCCGACAGCACCGGGATCAGTCCGAACGTCTGGAACACGTAGCCGACCGTCGCGCGTCGTAGCCGGGAGAGGCCGTCCTCGTCGAGGGTGGTCACCTCGGTGCCGTCGACGACGACGGTGCCGGAGTCCGGCCGGTCCAGCCCGCCGACGATGTTGAGCAGCGTGGTCTTGCCGGAGCCGGAGCGGCCGACCAGGGCGACCATCGTGCCGGCGTCGACGTCGAACGACACGTCCCGTAGCGCGTGTACGACCGTCGGCCCGACACCGAAGCTCCGCCGGACGCCGCGTACGGCGACCAGCGGGTCGGCGCTCATGCCGGCACTCCGCTGCGCTCCGTGCCGACATGAGACACATTGGCACTGAGTCCGATGATTCACTCGCTGCGCTCGCTCATGCCGGCACTCCGCTGCGCTCCGTGCCGACATGAGACACATTGGCACTGAGTCCGATGATTCGCTCGCTGCGCTCGCTCATGCGGGCTCGGCGAGGTCGGGGCGGATCGCGACGTGGTCGGCCTCCAGGGCGAGCCGGACCCGCCTGGTCAACGCCAGCGCCTCGCGGTACTCGCGGGGCACCTGGACCCGCCCGGCACGATCCATCACGGCGTACTCCTCGGCGACCACCCGCACGTCGCCGTCGGCGCCGGTCGCCGCACGGCGCAACACCTCGCTGCTGGTACGCCCGTCGCGGATCGCCACTGTCCGCTCGACCTTGCCGCTGACCTCGGGATCGTGGGTCACGACGACGACGGTGACGCCGAGCTGCCGGTTGACGTCCCGCAGCGCCCCGAGAACCTCCGCCGAGGTGGCGGTGTCCAGCTCGCCGGTCGGCTCGTCGGCCAGCAGCACCCGGGGCTGGTTGGCGAGGGCGACCGCGACGGCGACCCGCATCTGCTGCCCGCCCGACATCTGCGCGGGACGCCGGTCGGCGCAGTCGGCGACACCGAGGGCGTCCAGCAGTTCGGCGGCGCGGGCGCGGCGGGTACTGGCCGGCGTGCGGGCCGCGGTCATCGGCAGGTCGACCATCTGCCGCGCGGTCAGGTAGGGCACGAGATTGCTCGTGCTCTGCTGCCGGACGAACCCGACGGTGTGCCGCCGGTAGCGGACGCGGTCGGCCCGGGACATCGCCAGCAGGTCCCACCGGTCGACGCGGGCCCGCCCGGCGGTGGGGGCGTCGATTCCGGCGAGGATGGAGAGCAGCGTCGACTTGCCCGACCCGGACGCCCCGACGACGGCGACCATCTCACCGCTCTGTACGACGAGGTCCAGCCCCTGCAACGCCTGTACCTCGATCGACCCGGTCTGGTAGATCCGGACCAGGCTCTCGCAGACGATGAGCGCGTCCCGGCCGAACTCCGCCGCTCGCCGTGCCGGTGGTTGCGGGAGAGACAGCGGTGTGATGGCGACACCTCTCCTTCGGCCCGCGTCGCGCAGACTCTAGCCATGAAGATCTATGCGGTCAACCGCGCGGCGCTCAGGGCGACCTGCTGGCTGGCGGCCCGGACGGCGAGAGGCGGCAACGGTGCTGGGCCGGGAGACGATCTCCCGGCGCAGCACCGTTCGTGGTCAGTCGGTCAGTTGGTCAGCGTGCAGTCGTCGACGAGCAACGTGGGACCGCCCGGGGTCAGGTTGTGCGACAGGACACTGAGCGGCAGCAGGTTGTCGCTGGTCGTGGCGGTGTGGGTCAGGGCCACCTGATACCAGGTGTTCGGGTCGCCCAGTGCCACCCCCGCCGACTCGGTCGGCCCGGTGACCGACTGCCAGTCCGGGGTGTACTCCTGCACCCGGACCCGCGCGGTGACCGGGCTGGCCGACCGTACCCAACAGGACGCCGAGTAGGTCCGGCCGGCTACCGTGCGCGTTTGCGGGTTGGGGCTGGTGGCACCGGCGGTGACCGGGGGCGTCCCGGTGGTGCCTATCTGGAGCGCCCGGGCGCCGCTGCGCGCGGTACCGACCGGGGTGAGCACGGTGGCCGGGCCGAAGGTGCCCCAGACCGGCGGGCTCGCCTCGAAGCCCGGGTCGGTCAGGTGGTTGGTCGGAGTCGGGGTGCCGACGGATCCGAACGGGATGCCGGTGGCGGCGGCGAACGCCGCGATCGTGGTGTACTGGGTGCAGGTGCTCGACGGGCACCAGTGGATGCTCTGGTTCCCCGACACGGTGTTCCCGGTCGCCCGCCCGATCATCTGGGCGGCGTTGACCTGTGCGGTACGGTTCGTCTCCATCAACCGGGTGGTCGCCGACGTCCCGTGCACGGTGTTCGAGGTGATCACGGTGTCGGTGGTGTTCCAGGTCAGCCCCAGACCGGCCGAGTACGAGTCGGTGGAGGGCGACCGCGCGTCGTCGTAGACGCCGAGCTGGGTCCGGTTGCCGGAGAACCGGTTGCCGGTTATCGACACGTGGTCGGAGCCGGACACCTTGATACCCCGCCCGTTGCCGTCGATCTGGTTGCCCGTGATCGTGGCACGGGCCGAGACCTCCCAGTAGATGCCGTTGTTGGCGTTGTTCACGACGGTGTTGCCGCTGATGGCTCCGTCGGTGCACCCCAGGTCGCACCAGTAGCCGGTGCCGTGGTTGTCGGCGAAGACGTTGTCCCGCACGGTCGGCCGGGCGGTGTGCGCCATCTTGAGCCCGGCGATGGTGCAGGCGTAGGTACAGGTCGACACCGCGAACCGGGCGGTGTTGTTGCGGCTGAACGTGTTGCCCGTCACCAGCACGTCGTGCGCCCGGTTGAAGTTCCCTCCCGCGCCGCCATTGTCGACCACCTGGTTGCCGGTGACCGTGATCCCGGTGTTGTAGATCCCGAGTGCCCGGCCCGCGCTGCGGGTGAGGACATTGTTGTCGATCACCGCGTCCGGTGCGTTCACGATCAGCACCGCGAGTTGGTCCTCGTTCCAGTGTGGTGCGTACTCGGTGAAGGTGAGGCCGCGGATCACGCTGCCGGCGGCGCCCGGGTTGAGCAGCATGGCCCGCCACCGGACCGACGCCTCCACCACCGCGCCGGCGGGGTTGTCACCCACGTACAGCGCCTTGCTGGTCGGGTCGACGAAGAAGGTGCCCGGCACCACGTCGGCCCGCGATCCGACCTGGCGCAGCGGTGCGCCGTCCCGGAACACCTGGTCGGGTCTGCCCGCCAACGGGTACGCCGGATCGATGGCGTCCGCGTCGTAGCAGGTCTGGCAGAGCGGCGAGACCCAGGTGCTGGCCCGCCAGTCACCGCCGTCGGCCGTCCAGGCCGAGATCACGTCCGAGCCCTTGAGCCGCACACTCTCGTCCGGGTACGGCTGCACGGTGATCCGCTTGTTGACGCCGCCCATCCCCTCCCGGTAGACGCCACCGCGCATCACGATCGTCCCGCCGGCGGCCACCTTGGCGACCGCGGCGGTGAGCGTACGCAATGGTTGGCTCTCCGTGCCCGGGGCACTGTCGCTGCCGGCCGGCGACACGAAGAGCGCACCGGCCGGGACCGGATACGCCAGGGCCCGGGGCGCCCCCGTCGCGGCTTCGGGGATCGGGCTCACCCCGGCGTGCGCGGGGGCCGGCACGGCGACCGGGCCCAGCGTGGCCAGGCCCAGCGTGGCCAGGCCGGCGGCGGCGAGCAGGCGCTGCCTGGCCCGTCCTGGTGATCGCTCTCGTTGGGGCGCGGTGGTCGGGCATGTCAGGGATTGCACGGGGCGTCCTCTCGGGTGGCTTCCTCACGCGATTGCTGCCATTGGCACCAGTTCAGTACCACGGCTGGCGTCGCACGGGGCGACCCGTGTGCGGATCCTGTGCGGCCCGGGAACAGGTGCCCACCCGGCCAGGGTGTACGCGAACGCGCTCCTCGCCGCGCTGGCCGGGTTCCTCGGTGCGCGCCGGGGCCGAGAATCACCGACGTTTCGAGGTCCTGGCTGAATCGACCAGAGCAGGAAGGTGCCGATGGCCTCGCCGGTCTTGAGTTCCTCCGCCACGGTCCGGGACCCGTCCGCCGGTCAGATGACGGTCAGATGATCAAGGGCGGCTTCTCGATCTTCCGAGAACCCGCCCTTGACCTGCTACTTCGATGGTGGAGCTGAGGGGATTTGAACCCCTGACCCCCTCGATGCGAACGAGGTGCGCTACCGGTCTGCGCCACAGCCCCTTGACCGACCCACCAACAGGGCGGGCCGGCGCCAAGGCTAACAGGTCGGCCGGTCCGAGCGCGAACCAGCCCCGCCGACACGTCACCCGGCGCCGGTCACCGTCCGCCGGCCTCGTAGGGGCGCCCGCGCAGGCCACCGGCCCGCCGGTAGGAGACCGATCCCGCCGCCCGACCGCCCCCACTGGCCGCCGGTGGCAGGTCGGCCGTCCGGTTCATCCCCAGCGCCGCCCGGCGTACCGCTTCCCGCTGAGCCGCCAGGCGACGCTGCGCTTCCCGGCGGGCCTGCGCCCGGCGGGCCTGGGCGCGCCGGACCTCCGCCTGCCGGGCGGCCAGCCAGGCTGCCTCCCGGGCCTGCATCCGCCGCCGACGGCGGTCGGCGATGGCCCGGCTGCGCAGGTGTACGAGGTACGCGCACAGCAGCGCGCCGGTGGCCGCGAAGCCGATCCAGAAGCCGGGGCTGACCAGCACCACCCCGACCAGCTCGACGAAGTTGAGCAGCAGCAGGGCGGCGAATACCCGGCGCCGCCGGTAGACGGCCGGGGTGTGCCGGGCGGGCGGTGGCCGCCGCCGGACCGGTCCCGGGGTCCGGGGCACCGAACGCAGTCGACGGCTGCGCCGACCGTTCCCCGGCGGCCCGGAGACCGGGGTGCGGGGACCGGCGGCCGGCGAGACCGGTTCGGCGCCCGCAGCCTCAGGGGGCGGAACGCCGGCACGCAGGGTGATGATTCGAGTGCGGGGTGGGTTCACCGGCTGCCGGCCCGGGACACTCCGGCGCCGTCGGCGGCGCTGGAGCACCCGCGCCGTCGACTGCGCCCGCTCCGCGGCCAGCCGCTCCGTGGCGTCGTACCGGCGGACCAGTGCCGGCGCGAGGGCGAGCAGACCGGCTGCGGCGAGGACGGCGAGGAGCACCGAGGCCGGCACCCTCATCCCTCCCGTCACCCACCTCGGGGCAACCGACCGGACGAGCACCTCCCGCACCGCCGGGTACGTCCACGGCAGGCGCGGACCAGCTCCCGGAGCCGGCGCGGGTCCGTCCGACGTTGCCGCACGTCCCGATTACTTCAGGTTACGGGGACACACCAGGAATATCGTGCGGCGCGCCGGCCGACCAGCGACTAAGAAGATCAACAGGGGCAACGCCGCGGGGTCAGGAGGCGGCGGCGCGCAGCCGGTGCCAGCGGGCCAGCAGGCCGCCCTCCCGGATGACCTCCTCGCTGGTCATCGCGTACCCGATGTGGTCACGCCAGGCGCCGTCGATGTGCATGTATCGCGGGTGGTACGCCTCCTCGCGGAAGCCCAGCTTCTCCACCACCCGCCGGGACGGGCCGTTCTCCGGCCGGATGTTGACCTCGATCCGGTGCAGCCCACCGGGCCCGAACGCGTGGTCGACGGCGAGCGCCATCGCGGTCGGCATCACGCCGCGCCCGGCCACCCGGCCGTCCACCCAGTAGCCGGCGTACGCCGAGCAGAACGCCCGGCGCACGATGTTGCCCAGGTTGAGGTGCCCGACCAACCGCTCCCGACCACCCTCGACCAGGCAGACCGCGAATGGCATGCTCTCGCCGCGACGCGCCTGTTTGCGCTGGTCGCGATAGACCCAGCGGAACGCGGCCGGAGAGTTCATCTCGTCCCACCGCCCCGGCGGGGACGACTCCCAGGGTGCCAGCCAGGCTTGGTTGGCGCAGCGCACCTCGGACCAGGCCGCCGCGTCCGACCGCTGGTACGGGCGCAGCAACACCGCCCCGTCCCGGAGTACGACCGGCCAGCCCGGGGTCGTGGCAAGGTTCACGCCCGGTGTCCCGTCGGCAACCCACGCCTCCTCATCGACGTCCCGACACCGTTCCGCACGCCGTTCCCGGCAGCCCGGTCACCGGCGCCGGTCCAGCAGCAGCACGTCCACCGTGGAGCCGGCCGCCGCGCTGGTCACCCGCTCGCCGAGCACCATCAGTCCGTTCGCCTCGGCCAGCCCGGAGAGCGTGTACGGCCCGCCGCGCAGCGGCTGCACCGTGTAGCCGCCGCCGCGCCGCTCGGCCACATGCGCCGGCCGGAACTCCCGCAGCCCGGACGGCGAGGAGACCGTCTCCAGCAGGTGTGCCCGCACGCTGGGCCGGAACACCGGCTCGGCCCCGGCCAGCAACTGGATCGCCGGCCTCGCCAGCACCTCGAAGCCGATCAATGCCGCGCCGGGCTCACCGGGTAGACACACCACCGGCACCTCCTCGGCTCCGACCGTACCGAATCCGAGGGCGCTTCCGGGATAGAGGGCGACCTCCATGAAGGTCACCGGGCTGGCCCGACCACCGTCCCGGCGGGACAGTACCCGGCGGATCATGTCACCCGGGCCGGCGCCGGTACCACCCGTCGTGATGATCAGGTCGGCCCGGAGTGTCTGGTCCTCCAGCAGCCCGCGCAGCCCTTCCGGGTCGTCGTCGCAGATGCCCACCCGGTACGCCAACGCGCCCACCTCGGCAGCCGCCGCCGTCAACGCGTGCGAGTTGATGTCCACCACCTGCCCCGGCTGGCTGGCCCGGCCGACGTCGACCAGCTCGTCACCGGTAGCCACGATCACCACCCGGGGACTGGGCCGGACCACCACGTGCCCGATGCCGGTCGCCGCGAAGACCGCGACCAGGGCCGGCGAGATGTACGAGCCGGAGCGGGCCAGCAGGGTACCGGCCGGCAGTTCCTCCCCGGCCCGGCGCAGCCCGTAGCCGCGCTTCGGAGTCCGGAAGATCTCCACCGCCGCCATGCCCTGGTCGGTCCACTCCACCGGCACCACCACGTCGGCGGCGATCGGCAGCGGCGAGCCGGCCGCCACCGAGAAGCAGGCTCCCGGGGTCAGCCGCACCGGCCGCCAACTCGCCGCGCCGAGGTCACCGACGACGTTCAGCCGCACCGGGCGGGGATCGCCGAGCCGGCTCGGGCCGTACCCGCCCGCCGTGCCACCGGTACGCCCCGCTCCCGAGATGTCCTCCCAGCGCGCCGCGTACCCGTCGATGGCCGCCTGGTCGAAGGCCGGATAGGCGTGCGGCGCGACGACGTCCTCGGCGAGCACGTTGCCGTACGCCTGGGTGAGGTCGAGGTCGAGCGGGGGAAGCGCCCGCAACCTGCGCAGCACGCTGCCCAGGTAGTCGGCGAGCGGCGTCAGCTCGTTGGCGGCCGCCTCGGCATCGGCCGTCGCTGTCACACCGTCACCTCGCAGGGGGGCGTCATGTGCGGCGGCCGGCGTCGGAGGCGACGAACTCGCCCAGCCACTGCCGGAACTCCGCACCGAGATCCTCGCGCTCGCAGGCCAGTTGCACCACGGTTTGCAGGTAGCCCAGCGGCATGCCGGTGTCGTAACGGGTGCCACGGTAGACGATCGCGTGCACCGGCATACCCTCCTTGAGCAGCAGACCCATCGCGTCGGTGAGCTGGATCTCCCCGCCACTGCCCTTTCCGGTACGCCCGATCGCCTCGAAGATCGCGCTGGGCAGCACGTACCGGCCGAGCACCGCCAGGTTGCTCGGCGCGTCCTCCGGCTTCGGCTTCTCCACCAGCCCGGTCACCTCCACCACCTCGCCGAGGTCGGCCAGGCTCCGGTCGGCCGGCGCCACCGAGGCGATGCCGTACCGCTTGGTCTCCTCCGGCGGCACCTCGAAGAAGGCCAGCACGATGCCGCCGGTCCGGGCCTGGAGATCCAGCATGGCCGGCAGCAGCGGCTCGGAGAGGTTCACGAACTCGTCGCCGAGCATGACCGCGAACGGCTGGTCACCGACGTGCGTCTCGGCGTACCCGACGGCGTGGCCCAGGCCGAGCTGCTCCGGCTGGCGGCAGGTGTAGATCTGCGCCAGCTCTCCCGGCCGGCGCACCGCGGCCAGCAGTTCCGGGTCGCCCTTCTCCTCCAGCCGCGCCTCCAGGTCGGGCCGGCGGTCGAAGTGGTCGACCATCGCGGTCTTGCCCCGGCCGGTGATCAGCAGGACGTCGTCGATACCGGCCTGGGCAGCCTCCTCGACGATGTACTGCAACACCGGACGGTCGACGACCGGCAGCAGTTCCTTCGGCACCACCTTGGTGGCGGGAAGGAACCGGGTCGCCAGGCCGGCGGCCGGGATGACCGCCTTCACCGCCCGTCGTCCGGCCGTCGGCGTCGAGGAGTTGGCTGGGGTAGCTGCGTTCTCCGGCATGTCGCGAGACTATCGGCCACGGCCCTGACGCGGCGGTTGTGGCCCGGATAACGCGCCGTCCGGGCCGCCGTCGGCGGTGACCGGTCCGTCCGCGCCCGGCCGCCCCGCCCGGGTCGATCCGTCTCCGCCCGGCCGCCCCGCCCGGGTCGGCCAGCCGCCGCCCGCGCCGAGCGTCGGCCGGCTACCCGCCCACGGAAGCCCGTCGTCCGGCGTCGCCGCGCCGGCCCGGACCGGGATCTCCTCGACCGTCAGCCGGCCACCGGCGGTGGCCATCTGGTACGTGTCCCGGCCCGCCGCCTTCGCCGCGTAGAGCGCCTCATCGGCCGCGACCAGCAACTGCGGGCCGGTGGCGGCGTGATCGGGATAGACGGCGACGCCGATCGACACGGTGACCGAGACCAAGGCCCCGACCGGGGTGACCGCGCCGGGCCGGGGCCGGATCGCCATCGGGGTCTCCCGGACGGCCGCGCCCAGCCGCTCCGCCACCGTCGCCGCGCCCCGGGCATCCGTCTCCGGCAGCAGCACCACGAACTCCTCGCCGCCCTGGCGGAAGGCGAGATCCACCTCCCGCATCGCACCCCGGATCCGCTGGGCGAACTCGGCCAGCACCGCGTCCCCGGCCGCGTGCCCGTACGTGTCGTTGACCTCCTTGAACCGGTCGAGGTCGAGGGCGAGCACGCTGAGCATCCGGCCGAACCGGCTGGCCCGTTCGATCTCCCGCCGGATCGACTCCTTGAGATAGCGGTAGTTCCAGAGCCCGGTCAGCGGGTCGGTCAGCGACAACCGCTGCGCCTCCTCGTGCATCCGGACGTTCTCCAGCGCCACCGCCGCATGGTCGGCGAAGGTGCTCAGCGTGACCAGGTCGACGTCGTCGAACTCGTCCGCCCCGAGCCGGTCATAGAGGGCCAGTACGCCGACCGGCGTCTGCCCCACCCCAAACGTCAGCCCCGGACGCCCGGTCCCCGGCCCGGCGGCCGTACCCGGCCAGCCGCCGGCGGTCGCCGGGCGCAGCGGCGGCGTACCGGTCCCCGGCTCCGCCCCCGGATACGGCACCTGACCGGCCGTACCGGAGGACGGGAGCGGCACGGCCACGTATGTCCGGCAGCGCGGCTCGCGGCCGTAGAGGCGCGGCCCGTCCCGGTCCAGCCGGCCCCGGCGCGGCTCACCCGTCGCCACGACCGTGCCGAGCAGCCCCTTGCCGAGCGGTACCCGCAGCGCCGGTGGATCGCCGTGCCGCTGCCGGTCGTCGGTCGGGCGATCCCGATGCGCTCCCGCGAAACCGCTCCCCCGACCGTCCACCGGCCCGGTAGCTCCACCGCCCGCCGGGTCGGTAGGGCCACCGCCCGTCGGGTCGGTGGGTCCACCACATGCCGGGTCGGTGTGCCCACCACCCGCCGGGTCGGTGCTGCCGGAGCTGGCGGGTGCGGCCGGTGCGCGGGTCGACGCCGGTCGGCCGAGCCCGACACCGCGCCGGTCGAGACCTTCGGCGCACTGGCTGACCAGGACTCCGGTCCTCGGGTCGAGCAGCAGCACCACCCCGGCCCGGGCCCCGGTCGCCGCCATCGCGGCCCGGAGCAGCAACTGGAAGATCCGGTGCAGGTCGTGTGAGCTGGCCAGGGTGTCGCCGAGCACGGCGAGCTGGTCACGCAACTGGTGCCGGCTGATCACCAGGGCCCGGAGGTAGGACTCCGCCTCCCGGGTCATCCGGTTGAAACTGTCGGCGAGCCGACCGACCTCGTCCGGGGACCGGACCGGCACCCGGGTCGCCAGGTCACCCTCGGCGACCCGGTCGGCGGCCCGGGCCAGCTCGGCCAGTGGCCGGGTGGTCGACCGGGCCAGCCGGCCGGCGGCCAGTACCGCGAACACCCCGGCGAGCAGTACGACGATCGCGAGGGGTCCGTAGCGGGCCACCGGCGGGTCGCGGGGCACCGAGAGCACCAGCGCCAACGGCTGGCCGGGGGCCGGACCGACCCGGCGGACGTACCGGCCCCCGCTCGCCTGGACGATCCTGTCCCCGGAGATCCGCCGGGCGGCGGCGAGCACGGCCGCCCGGGAACCGTTCGACTCGGTACTCGGCGACTCGGCCCCCTGCGGCCCCGCGTCCGGCGCCGCACTGCCAGCCGGACCACCACCAACGGACGAACCAACGCCCGGGGAGACGCTGCCAGCCGGACCACCACCGACGGACGAACCAACACCCGGGATGCCGGTGCCGGGCGGACGACTACCGGAGGCCCCGGGATCCGGGGGTGCGGAGCCCGGTGCCGCGACGAGGCCCGACGGCGGCGCGCCCGGGGACGTCGCCGCTGGCCCGGGCACCTCCCGCAGCAGGGTCACCGCGGTTCCGCTGGCGGTGGCGAGCCGGCGGACGAACGCCGCGTCGAGGACCTGTGCGGCCCAGACCTCGCCGGTCACCGCCCCCGACCGGTCCCGGAGTTCCACCCGGGCCGCCAGGGCACGAGGCGCCGGGCCGGTGCCGGCCGTCCCGGAGCAGAAGGCCCAGGGCCGGGCCGGTGCCGTCGGGGTGACGAAGTCGACCGCACCGGCCGGGCCGGTGATCAGCACGCCGTCCGCCAGCCCTCGCGCCACCACCTCGGCCGCCGCGCCGGTCCGGCTGGCCGGATCGGCGAGTACGGCCAGCGCGCCGGCCGTGGCATGCAACTGTTGGCAGAGTGCGCCGATCGAGGTACGGACGGCGTCGGCGGCGAGGTTGAGCCGGTGCTCGGCCTGATGGCGGCTCGCCGTCGCGGCCGTACCGGCGACGGAGAGCGCACCGAGCAGCACCGGCCCGAGCACGACGGCGAGGAAAGCTGTGGTCAAGCGTCCACGCAGCGTCACTCATCCCCCCGGAAGCTCGGCACCCGATGCTGCGATGCTGACCCAACCGCAATGGTTAACCGGCCTGCCCCCGGGAGTGTTACGTGCCGGATTTTTCGGATGAAGGGGTCGGCCCGCGCAAGAGCGCGCTCCGGGCCACCATGCTGGCCCGGCGCCGGGCGCTGTCGGCTCCGGCCCGACTGGCCGCCGCCGAGCGTGTCCGGGCCGAACTCCGCACCCTGGCCCAGCGGGTACGACCGCGCCTGGTCACCGGCTACGTGCCGGTCGGCAGTGAGCCGGGCGGAGCGGAGTTGCCGGACGAGCTGGCCGGCGCTCTGGGACCGGGTGCACAGCTCCTGCTGCCGGTACTCCGCCCCGACCTCGACCTGGACTGGGCGCCGTACGCCGGACCGGGCTGCCTGGTCGCGGCCGGCCGAGGGCTGCGGGAGCCCGCCACCGACCGGCTCGGTCGGGGCGCGATCGGCTCGGCGGAGCTGGTCGTCGTACCGGCGGTGGCGGTCGACCGGCGCGGCGTCCGGCTCGGTCGCGGCGGCGGCTCGTACGACCGTGCCCTCGCCCGGGCCGCTCCCGGGGCCCTCACGGTGGCGCTGTTGCACGACGGCGAGTTGATCGACTCGGTCCCGGCGATGGATCATGACTGTCCGGTACGGGCCGTGATCACCCCTTCCGGTGGACTCCAGCCGGTGGTGTCCGGTTGACCGGTCGCGGGTCCGGGTTCCCCGGCGTCGGCCCGGACACTTTGGCTGGACGAAAACGGGTACGATGCCGCACCATTGGCACTCGGATACGTCGAGTGCCAACAGACTTGCAAGATCCGGAGGGGAACGTGCCCACCTACCAGTACGCCTGCACCGAGTGCGGCCACCAGCTCGAGGCGGTGCAGTCCTTCACCGATGAGCCGTTGACCGAGTGCCCGGCGTGCGAGGGTCGCCTGCGCAAGCTCTTCAACTCCGTGGGCATCGTCTTCAAGGGCTCCGGCTTCTATCGGACCGACTCCCGGAGCAACGGCTCGGAAGGGGCCGGCAGCTCCACGGCGGCCAAGTCCGACTCGTCGAAGAGCGACTCCACGAAGACCGGCTCCGGCGGCGACTCGGGCTCGACCAGCGGCGGCACGTCCAGCTCCACCAGCGGCGGCGGATCCGGCTCGACCAACGGCGCGTCGAGCGGGTCCGGCAGCAAGCCGAAGGCGACGTCCTCCTCCTCGACCAGCACGACCTGACGACCTCCAACCAGCGCATCTGCCGGGGCTGGGAGAAGGCCGGCTCGTCCGCCGTCGACACGGTGGCCGGCAGGTCGCTTCGCCGACCCCT
Source organism: Plantactinospora sp. ZYX-F-223 (assembly GCF_039649625.1). Lineage (NCBI taxonomy): Bacteria > Bacillati > Actinomycetota > Actinomycetes > Micromonosporales > Micromonosporaceae > Plantactinospora > Plantactinospora sp. ZYX-F-223. Next base: position 83,658 of record NZ_JBDJAV010000020.1, read on the forward strand.
CCGTCTCCCGGCGGGGCGGCCTGGGCGAATGCGCCTGGCCGGGGTCAGTGGAGTTATCCACAACCCCCCGAGTTATCCACAGGGCGTGAATCCTCGACTGCCTCCCCCAGGCGCCCTCGCCTAGCCTGCTGCGCACCGGACGACGCCGACCCCACTGGCGCCGCCGGGCCGAGGGAGGTTCGCCGTGGCGCTCGACCGTACGCCCACCCGTCGCGATGCCACGCTGAGCCCGACCCGCTGGTCACGACCGGGTGCCGGCTCGATACTCCGCTGGATGCTGGTCGCCGCCCTGTTGGCGCTCGCGCTCGGCGCGCTCTACCTACCCGAGCCGATGTCGCCCTGCCCCGCGCCGTCGGCCGGTGCCAGCGGGGGCAAGGCCGACCCCGCCGGGTCCGGCGGACCGGCGTCCACCGGGTCGGCCGGCGCGAGTCCGGCGGCGGGGAGCGGGCCGGCGGAGCGGCCCAGCGGGTCGCCGGCTGGACCCGGTGGCACGGTAGCCCCGGGCGACTCGGGGGTGCCGGTGCCGGCGGGGACCGTGGGGGTGCCGATCCGGCTCGCCGAGCCGGCCGCGCTGACGGTGGCCCGGCCGGGAGCCCGGGTGGATCTCCTCGCGGCACCCGGCGGTGACCAGGCGGGCCGGGCACCGAAGCCGACCGTCCTGGCAACCCGGGTACTGGTGCTCGACGTGCTGGGTCCCGGCCAGACCGACGGCGCGGCCAGCGCCGTCTACCTGGCGCTCCGCCCGGACCAGGCCCACCGCGCGGTCGGGATGCCGGAATCCACCCGCTTCGCGATCATCGTTCGTTCGTAGCCACCGTCACAGCCGCAGGCCGGTGACCAGCCGCCCAGCACGGAGCCGGTGACCAGCCGCCCGGCACGGAGCCGGTGACCAGCCGCCCGGCACGGAGCCGGTGATCAACCGCCGGCACCACGCCGGTGACCAGCAGCAGGCACTACGCCGGTGGCCAGTGGCCCGGAACGACGCGGTCGATCAATCGCAGGCGCTTCGGCGCAGGCGGGTCATTCCCAGTGCGGCGGGCGCTCGGCCAACAACCGTTCGTCGTTGGAGTCCGGCCGCTCGCCCCAGCCTCGGTCGGTGTCGTCCACGGACTGCTCCGGCAGCACCCGGTAGTCACCGGTCAGCTTGACCGGCCGGTCGTCATCCCGCCCGACACCGGTGGTGCGCTGCTGCTCCGTCCCCGACACCCGGCAAGCGTACCCGGGGCAGCCGGTCCACAGTCCGCCGGTGACAGCGGGCAAGGGGCCGGAAACGGCTCCGGTTGGTAGCGTCGGACAGCGTGACGACGCAGAGCGGGAACTCCGCCGATGACGCCTTCTGGCGTCGACCCACCGGACCGCCCGCCGACAGCCCGGAGTCCACGGCAGAGCCCGCCACGCCGCCGCCGGTACGACCCGGGATCCACTACCCCGGCCCGCCGCCGAGTACCACCCCACCGCCGGGTTGGCGTCCGCCGCTGCACGTACAGCCGGCACCGCCACGAGCACTGCCGGCCCAGGACCACGCCGCCCTGGACGCCGAGGAGGGGAGCGCCCGGACGCTGACCTACGGCGTCGGCCTGGTGGGCGGCGCGGTGGTGCTGGTGCTGATGTGCCTGCTCTGCTCCCGAGCCCTGTTCTGACCCGACGCTCGGATGGGCGCCGGCCGGGCGGGGGGCGCGGCAGTTGTCGGTCTGCGGGTTAGATGACGCCCTGCCAGACCGCCTCGGCGCCGGTGTCGCCGGTGAGATAGACGTACCAGACGTTCAGCGCGGCGAGCACCACCACGACCGCGCCGAGTAGCAGGCCGAGCCAACCCGGCACGGACCGGGTCCGGGCCCGGGGGCTGGTCACCACGAGCAGCACCAGCGTCACCACACCGAGGGCGAGGCTCCACCACAACGTCAGTTCGCCGTAGCCCTGATGCTCCTCCACCTTCTGGAGGATCTCCGGGCCGTAGTTCTTGGCGACCAGCACCTCCTGCAGTTCCTCGCCGGACTGCACCGCGAAGAAGGCGGCGACCGGTGCGGCCACCGCCAGTACCCCCGCCGCCCAGTCGAGCCGGCTGCGGAACCGGGACCGGGCCAGTACGGCGTACCCGGTGGAGACCAACGCGAGCAGTGGCACGAAGACGACGGCCGCGTGCACCAGCAGCGCGTGGGCGGGGAGACCCATGACTTCCCTGAACACCGACGCCTCCTTGCTACCGCTCCCGACGGGAGACCCTGACGGTACGAGAATTCGATCACGTCATCCGCGATCTATACCGGTACACGAGCATCGAGCCGTCCCGGTTCACTCAGGTTCCATCTCCGGTGCGACCTGCCGGCTCGCCGTGTGGCGGTGACCACGATCGGCCCGCATCCGCCTTGTTGGGGTCCCATCGACGTGCTGTGATAGTGGGATGACTGGCGAGGAACTGCTCCGGTCGAGGGGCCTTCGGGTCACCCGGCCGCGCCTCGCCGTCCTCGACGTACTGGCCGGTGGCGGGCACCTGGAGGTGGAAGAGATCACCCAGCGGGTCCGGGAACGCCTCGACTCGGTCTCCACCCAGGCGATCTACGACGTGCTCGGCGCGCTTGCCCGGGCCGGGCTCTCCCGCCGGATCGAGCCGGCCGGATCGCCCGCCCGCTACGAGGCACGGGTCGGCGACAACCACCATCACGTCGTCTGCCGGGGCTGTGGCGAGATCGCCGACGTCGACTGCGCGGTCGGCTCCGCACCCTGCCTCGACCCGGTGAGCGCGTACGGCTTCGAGGTCGACGAGGCCGAGGTCACCTACTGGGGTCTCTGCCCGAGCTGCCAGTTGCGCCGAGCCACCGACGACTGACTGCTCTCGCCGGCTACTCGGACGCCCGCTCCCGGGCTTGTCCGCGCCAAGTGCCGGCTGCCGTGTCACGATGCCGGCTGCCGTGTCACGCCGTCCCGGCTGCCGTGTCACGCCGTCCCGGCGGGCCCGCCCTCGCCCGGGTCGGCGGGTGCGAGTGCCCGTTCCACCGCTGACCAGGGCTCGCGATCCGGGGCGTCCGCGCCGGCCGGACAACTGCGGCGGTAGTCGCACCAGCCACACCGGATGCCCGGCGCGACCGGGAATGCCTCGTCCGGGTCGGTGCCGTCGGCGACCGCCCGCTCGGCGGCGACGATGTCCCGCGCGGTGTCCTCGGCCCGGGCGAGTTGCCGGGCGAGCGACTCCTCGGTGTGGTCGTGCCCGGCCACCGTCCGGGTCGGCAGGTGGTGCAACTCCACCCGCCGGCACGGCTTCCGGAAGACCCGCTCGGCGGCGTAGGCGTAGAGCGCGAGCGCCTGGGAGCCACGGGCGTCGTCGGAGTCCAACCCGCTCCGCCCGGTCTTGTAGTCGACGATCACCAACTCCGGGCCGTCCGGGCCCGGACGCGAGTCGATCCGGTCGGCGCGACCGTTGAACGCCAACACGGAGGTCTTGACCGCCACCACCCGCTCCACCCCCAGCGGCTCGTCACCGGGGTCGAGCGTCTCCACGTAGGACTCCAGCCACTCCAGAGCCCGGCGGAACACCGCCCGCTCCTGCTCCTCGTCGCGGTAGCCCTCCCGGACCCAGGTGCCCTTGAGCAGGGTCGGCAGCGCCTCCGGACGGCGCCGGTCGGGCGGCGACGCATACCAGTTGCGGAGTGCGGTGTGCACGCTCGCGCCGAGTGAGTTGTGTGCCCAGGGCGGCCCCTTGGGCGGCGCGGGCCGGTCGACATAGGAGTAGCGGTAGCGGCGCGGGCAGTCCGTGTACGCGCCGAGCTTGCTCGGCGTGCAGACGAAGAGGCGCTCGGGCATCCCCTCGAACCCCAACTGCTCGGGTTGGGCGCCACGCGGTCGAGGAGTCCGGTTGCCGGCGGACGATGGCCTTCGCACGCACCGATCCTGCCATGCCGGTCCGACACCTCCGTCGATCCGCCACCCCCCACCCGCCAGACGGCGAGAGCGGTCGGGCCCGCCGAATCGGCAGCGGGACGCGGGGTGGTCACCCGTCGCCGGGAGTTCCCCGACCGCGAGGGGCACCGGAAACCGCGGTCAGGAGGCGCCGAGGTGCGCGGTGACGAAGGCGGCGACCGAGTCGGCGATCAACTGCACCGCGATCGCGGCGAGCAGCAACCCGGCGATCCGGGTCAGCACCTCGATCCCGGCCGGCCGGAGCACCCTGACCACGATCCCGGAGAAGCGCAGGATCAGCCAGACCGCGGCCATCACCGCGACGATGCCGACCGAGATCGCCAGGTAGTCGGCCGTACCGTCGGCACGTTGCACGAAGAGCATGGTGGCGACGATCGCACCGGGACCGGCCAGCAGGGGCGTACCGAGGGGCACCAGGGCGATGTTCGAGGTGTTCTGCTGGCTGGGGTCGTCGGCCTTGCCGGTGAGCAGTTCCAGCGCGACCAGCACCAGCAGCAGGCCACCGGCGCCCTGCAAGGCCGGCAGGTCGATGTGCAGGTAGTCCAGCAGGGTCTGCCCGGCGACCGCGAACACGACGATCACCCCGAGGGCGAGCGCCACCGCCTGCCACGCGGCGCGTACCCGGTCCCGGGCCGGCATCTGGCCGGTCAGGGCGAGGAAGATCGGCACCATGCCCGGTGGGTCGGTGATCACCAGCAGGGTCAGCATGACCTCGCCGAGCAGCTTCATGTTCACGTGATCACGTTAACCGGGCGGCGGGCGGCGTCCGCCGAGGTCAGCCCGGGTCGGCCAGTACGCCGACCCCGCTGCCCGCCGCGAGGATCCGCTCGTACGCCTCGACCTCCGTGGTGTACGCGCCGAGCCGCACGGTCTTGTGCGCACCGTGGAAGTCGGACGAGCCGGTGACCAGCAGCCCCAGCTCGGCGGCGAGCGCCCGTACGGCGTCCCGTTCGGCCGGGGAGTGGTCCTCGTGTTCCGCCTCCAGGCCGGCCAGCCCGGCCGCGGCCAACTCGATGATCAACGAGTCGGGCACGATCCGCCCCCGTCTGGTCGCCCTCGGATGGGCCATCACCGGCACCCCGCCGGCCTGCCGGACCAGCCGGACCGCCCGGAACACGTCGATGTCGTCCTTGGGCAGCCGGTAGCGCTCGCCGAGCCAGTTCGGGGTGAAGGCCTCGGCGGTCGTCGCCACCAGCCCGGCCCGGATCAGTGCCTGCGCGATGTGCGGCCGGCCCACCGTGCCGCCGGCGGCAGCGGCCCGGATCTCCGCCCAGTCGACGTCGATGCCGTCGGCCCGGAGCAGCGCGACGATGCGCTCGCCGCGTACCTCCCGGGCGGCGCGTACCCGGGCCAGCTCGGCGGCCAGCTCCGGCGACTCCGGGTCGAAGAGGTAGCCGAGCAGGTGCAGCGGGATCGGCGGCTCGGTGCCGTACCAGCGGCAGGAGAGTTCGGCGCCCCGGACCAGGGTGAGTCCCGGCGGCCGGGCGGCGGCGGCCCGCTCCCAGCCTCCGGTGGTGTCGTGGTCGGTGATGGCCAGTACGTCGAGTCCGGTCGCCCGGGCGGCCCGGACGAGTTCCTCCGGGGTGAGGGTGCCGTCGCTGGCGGTCGAGTGGGCGTGCAGGTCGATCCGGAGCCGGCTTCCGGTGTCGGGTGCCTCGGGCTGGCGGGACGTCACGGGCCGAGGTTACCGGCAGCCGTCGGTGCTCCGGCAGCGCTCGGGGAGCGGTCGGAGGTCACCGCCCGTCGGCCGGTGCGGTCAGCCTCGGCACGAGCTGCCAGTCCGCCGAGACGCCGTCGGGCAGCGGCACGGTCTCCTCGGTGCCGTCGGTGCGGCAGCGTACGACCTGCTCGTCGTCCCCGGTCACCACCGTCCGGTCGTCGGCCCAGACCGGGGGCACGTCACCGGCCGCCGGGCAGGAAACCACCGCGTTGCCGCCGTCCAGCGCCCGGTCGACCTCGATCAGCACGACCTCGGTGCCGCGCCGCTCGGCGAGCCAGTGGCCGTCCGGGGCGAGCCCGCCGTCGGACGCCTCGGCACGCAGGCCCAGCCCGCAACCGCCGCTGCGCACAGCTTGCAGTTTTCCGCTGCTCGGGGTGAGGCTGGCCAGACAGCGCCGGGTGCCGCTCTCCTCCCGGACCAGCCCGACGAGGCCGTCGCCGCGTACCCCGTAGATCGCCGTCACGTCGGCGTTGCGGGTCGGCTGCCGGGCCGGGTGGGCCAGGTCGACGAAGCCGTAGCCACGGGATCCGTCGGAGACCACCACCCGGTCGGCGGTGACCGCCACCGGCCAGGTGCCGGCGGGCACCTCGACGTGGTCCATCAGGGCCAGCCCGGTCGCCCCGACCCGGGCGATGTACAGCGTCGTGTCGAGCTGGAAGGCCAACCGGTCGCCGTCGGTGCTCAGCGCCCACCGGTCGTCCTCGCCGCTGAGCGCCACCGAGGTGCCATCGGGCCGGAGGAACCTGACCTGCTTGGCCCCGGCGTAGACCCAGCCGCCCGGCACCCGGTACACCCGGGTCACCTCGCCGACACCGGCCAGGCTCAGCCGCCGGCCGTCAGTGGTCCAGAGCTGGTCGCCACTGCGGATGTCGAGTCCCACCCCGGTGTCCTGGCCGGGGACCGGCGGCTGTACCGGCCCGACCGTGACCTCGGCCAGCGAGTCCACGTCGAAGCCGGCGGCGGGCCCGGCCGTCGGCCGGTCGGGCGGCCATCCGCCGCCGAGCGAGGCGGCGCCGGCGGTGACCAGTACCAGCGCGGCGGCCACCGCCACCAGCGAGCCGACGGCCCGGCGCCGGCGGGCGACCCGGCCCCGCCGGATCACGGTGCCGGCCGGATCGTCGGCAACCGGCGGTGTGTCGACCTGGGCGGCGAACATGTCGCGCAGCGAATCTTCCAGCATGGTCGTCACGCTTCCGCTCCGACCGCCGGAACGGGCGGGGGCGGCACCGCCAGGGCGGCCGGCCGCCGGGCACCGACCTGGCGCGGTCTGGGCAGCTCCGGCGGGGTGACCGGGCGTTGGTCGAACGCCGGCTGCGCGGACCCGAGCCGGCCGCCTTCGCCGTCGGCCTCTCCGGCGGGTACGGGGGCCAACTCCTGCTCGTCCTGCGGCACCCGGCTGTCGGCCTCGGCATCGAGCCGACGGCGGAGCGTGGAGAGGGCCCGGGAGGTCTGGCTCTTCACCGTGCCCGGCGAGATGTCGAGCAACGCGGCCGTCTGCGCCTCGGAGAGATCCTCGTAGAACCGCAGCACCAGGACGGCCCGCTGCCGGACCGGCAGGGTGCGGACGTGTCGCCACAGCCGGTCGCGTTCGAGCTGCTCCTCGATCTGGTCCGGGGCGGGTCGCTCGGGCAGCACCTCGGTGGGGCGCTCGCCGTGCCAGCGCCGCCGCCACCAACTGGTCGCCGTGTTGATCAGGACCCGTCGGGCGTACGGCTCGACCGCCTCGATCTCACCGAGCCGCTTCCAGGCCAGGTACGTCTTGGTCAACGCGGTCTGCAACAGGTCCTCGGCGGTCGCCCAGTCCCCGGCCAACAGGTACGCCGTACGCAGCAGGGCTGCCGAGCGGACCGCGACGAATTCGCGGAACTCCTCGTCCACCGAGTGCTTCGGCGCCACTCCCGCCTCCCCCCGCCGGTGCCAATTCAGAAGGCTGCCACAAGCCGGACCCGCAGGTCTACGGCGGAAAGGTGCGATTCAGCTCGATGTTCGGGCAGGGAATCGCCGGTTGCGCACCGGTGCCGCCCGTGGCGTCGCCAGCATCACACCCGCACCCTCCCGCGCCGGGCCGGTCGTCAGGCGCCGTCCTCGGCCTTGGCCTCCTCGGCCTCCTTGCCCAGCCGCGCCTCGACCGCCTGCGGCTCGTACATCTCCTCGACCACGCGCAGGTAGAGCTCGTTGGGGTTGGGAAGATACTTGATCTCCCGAAGCGCCTGCTCCTGACCGGCCGACTCCAGCACGAAGGTGCCGTAGTTGAGGGCCCGGCCGAGTGGGGACTGCTCATATTTCATGTCGGTGACCCGCAGCAGCGGCATCATCGCGACCTGTCGGGTGATGATCCCGTTGACCACCATCACCCGCTTGTTGGTCAGGATAAAGCGGTCGAAATACCAGTCCGCCACCTTCCAGGCGACCCAGCCCATGATGCCGAGCCAGATCAGCACCGCGACGGTGGTCAGCGCGCCGACCTCCTGGCCGGCGAGGAAGCCGGAGAGGTAGCCGAGCACGAAGGTGGCGAGCAGCCCGATCAGCAGCGGGGTGGCCAGGTAGATCTTGTGCCGCTTCCACTCACCCCGGTAGCGCTCCGTCGGGAAGAGGTAGCGGGCCACCAGCGAGGTCGGCTCGTCCTCCAGCGGCAGGACCCGGCGCGGGCCGAGCGGCATCCCCGAGGCGTCGACCCGGAGCCCGGCGAGTTCCTCCTCGGAGATCTCCGGGCCCTGGTCCGGATCCCGGACCCAGCCCCGGGTGCCGGCCCGGCGCTCGCCGTAGCCGATGTCGTCCGAGTAGGCCGGCCCGTCCGAATAGGAGGGCCCGTCGGAGTAGTCCGGCCCGGTGCCGAACTCCGGCCCGTCATCGGGTCGGACCCGGGGGATCGGCTCGGTGTCCCGCTCGCGCCGTCGACGTTCGTCGTCGTCCTCGGGCTCAGGGGGTTCACCCGACGGATTGCCCATGGGCGATTAAGCGACGAGGTCGGTGAAGAAGTCGCCGAAGCCCTGGGCAACGTCCAGCAGGCTGCCACCCAGCGACTTGAAGACGTCGGCCGCGGAGGAGGGCTGGTAGGCGATGAAGAAAACCAGGAAGGCGATACCGCCCCAGGTGAGGACCTTTTTAACCATGGCGGGCCATCCCTCCGTGCGGCACCGGGTTGCGAACCCCGGCAAAACCCAGAGTATCAGTCGGGTGTCCTGCGGGAAATAATCCACATACGCCCTCCGCCCCAGCCTGGCCGGCCATATCAGACCCTCCCGTGCAGGTAGGGGGACGGAGCACCGTACACGAGCTCGGGCGGTGTCCACTCGGTCAGGTCGTGGAGTTCGACGTCTTCCGCGAGGAGGTAACCCGCACTCGCCGGCCAGGCTATCGCATAGAGCCAGATCCCCCGAGCTTCACCGGCGTACGCGCTCCGGTCTGTCGGAGATTTGACTGACCATAGTGGAGTCGGGTGCCCGGCTGCCCTGACCTTGGCGTGCGCGATCCGCTCGGCGGATCCCGGGCCGGAATCGGTCAGCGCCTCCGCGAGTTGCGGCCCCGGGTCGACCCCGGTGGTGCCGGCCAGCCTGGTACCCAGACCGACGCCCGGCTCCTCGGCGACCAGCACCAGGTCGGCGGGTCCGCCGCCGAGCGGGTCCGGCCCGGTGCAGGCCACCGCGGTCGCGCGTACGCCGCCACGATCGTCACCGGCCCAGCCGACCCCGGTCATCGTCCAGCCCTGCGGAAGTGGCCAGGGGCACCAGAGCGGCAGCGGGGCGCCGGCCCGGGCTCCTGGACTGCCGTTCTCCTGGCCGGCGGGGTCGCGCTGCTCGATGATCCGCCCGACGGTGCTGGCGACGATCTCCGGCCCGATGTGCTCCGCGACGTGCAGCGGGCAGACCGGGCCGCAGTTCGGGCACCGCCAGGCAGTGTGCATCAGGTCCGGCGCTCTGACCGGACCGCCGCAACGCGGACAACTGACCGCGACACCCACGACAACTACAGTCCCCGCACCGGTGCCCCGAGTCAAGGCGAACCGGCCTTTTCGGTCGTTCTGCGTACGGTCGGGACGCCTTGCCTCAGGTCAGCCGGTCTCGCCGGGCGGCTCCGCGCCGTACGTGCGGATCCAGGCGTGCATGGCGATGCCGCTGGCCACCCCGGCGTTGATCGACCGGGTCGAGCCGTACTGGGCGATGGAGAAGACCGCCGAGCAGGCGAGCCGGGCCGGCTCGGACAGCCCCGGACCCTCCTGCCCGAACAGCAGTACGCAGCGGCGCGGCAGCACCGCGCTCTCCAGGGGTCGCGACCCGGGCAGGTTGTCGATGCCGATCACCGGCAGGTCGCCGGCCCGGCACCAATCCAGGAACGCCTCGATCGTCTCGTGGTGCCGGACGTGCTGGTAGCGGTCGGTGACCATGGCGCCCCGCCGGTTCCAGCGCCGCCGCCCCACCACGTGTACCTCGGCGGCGAGGAAGGCGTTGGCGTTCCGGACCACGGTGCCGATGTTGAAGTCGTGCTGCCAGTTCTCGATCGCCACGTGGAAGTCGTGCCGGCGCAGGTCCAGGTCGGCGACGATCGCCTCGCGCCGCCAGTAGCGGTACCGGTCGACGACGTTGCGCCGGTCGCCGTGGCTGAGCAGTTCCGGGTCGTACCGGGGATCGGTCGGCGGCTCGCCCGGCCACGGCCCTACCCCGACCTCGACTTCGACCTCGGTACCTTCCACGGTTGCCGAGGGTACGCACCCGGCGGTCAGCCGGCGGAGCGCAGTCCCAGCGCCTCGCCGAGCTGGTCCAGCACCCGGCGCTGGTCCGGATCCACCGGATCGCCGAACGGGCGTGGCCGTCCATCCGAACCGGCCGCTCGGCAGACCCGGGCCGCGACCGACTGCACCCACTGCCGGTAGGCGGCCGAGTCGGCCGGGTCGGCGTGTCGGGCCAACGTCTCGACCGCGGCCCGGCAGGACCGGAGCAGTTCGTCGAGTCCGCCGTCGACCTGTCCGGCGCGGACGGGTCCGGAGTGCCCGTCGTCGGACTCCGCGTAGATGGCGGCCACCACCGCCCGGACCAGTTCGCTGTCGAACGACCGCCCGGCGGCGATGCCGTCCAGGCCGGCCAGGCCCTCGGTGACCGCCCGGACCGGGTTGTCCGGCCGGGCCGAGGACGCCGCGACGATCACCCGGCCGGGCAGCCGGACGAGTAGTTGCCAGTCGTCGGGCGGGTAGCCGGTGGTGGTGGCCCGCCAGGCACCGTGCGTGGCACCGGGCGAGTCTGGAGATCCGGTGTGACTCATGGCGCCTCCCGACTCAGCATAAGCCGCCGGTAGGCGGAAAGCCCGGTTCCGCCCGAAAAGCGGTAGTGTTGGTGTCGCCGTCGGTCGACCGGAGGGCGTGACCGCGCACGCCGACGTGACCGGCCGGACGCGCCGGGCCCTCAGCGCTGATTTAAAGGTGTGCCCGGGCGGAGAAACCGACCCCGGACGCAATGAGCGGCGGGGCCCTCCCCGGCACCCGCCGCCCACGCTCTGATGGGAAAGATTCTGCCCGACCCGACCCGCTCGGCAGAAGAGTCCACCACGAGATCGGGGTCACAGTTACCTTTTTGTAATGTTACTGAACGTGAACGGTCATACGCACCCGGCCATCCGTTATGTCGCCTGTTTCCGCTTGCCAACCGGCAAGTTTCCGGATCACACCCGGACTGGCCAGGGGAAGTCCTGGAAACGCTCCCATAACTATCAGTCACCGAACTATGTCACCGATGTTTCACTTCCGGGCCGACTCAATGACCGACCCGTGTCGATGCCCGGCCGGAACGTGAGCCGCCACACGATGACCGTTTCAACCCATCGTGCCGGGGAATTCCAAGGAGGCCGGGTGGGTTTCCCCAGTCGTAAGGCCAATTGCGGTGATCGGAGAGATCAATGGCGACCGTTGAGCTGACCACAGCCAACTTCGACGAGGTGACCGAGCAGCCGGGCATCGTGCTGGTGGACTTCTGGGCGGACTGGTGTGGCCCGTGTAAGCGGTTCGCGCCGGTCTACGAGCGGTCTTCGGACAAGCACCAGGACATCGTCTTCGGCAAGGTAGACACCGAGGCCCAGCAGGAGATCGCCGCGAAGTTCGACATCCGCTCCATCCCCACGATCATGGCGATCCGGGACGGCGTGATCGTCTTCGCCCAGCCGGGTGCCCTGCCGGAGTCGGCGCTGGAGTCGCTGATCGAGCAGGTGCAGGCGCTGGACATGGACGACGTACGCAAGCAGCTCGCCGAGCACAGCCACTGACGGCCCCCTGACCAGGTAACGACCGCGCTCCGGCCGGACACCGCGCATCGGTGTCCGGCCGGAGTCGTCCCGGCCGGCGGCCAGACCGACGGTGCCCGAAGCTTGCGGGTACCGCGTAAGGTCTCGAACCGATGGACGCGTTGCCGAGGCGGGGCCGGAATCTCCGGGTGGGCCTCACCCTGCTGGCCGGCGCGGTGCTGCTCGCCGGCACCCTCTGGGGCCAGGACGACCACTTCCCGTTCGGCCCGTTCCGGATGTACGCCGGCTCCAACCCGCCGGACGATCCCGCCCCGGACACCCGGGTCGAGGGGGTCGACGCCACCGGCGCGGTGGTCGGGCTCGGCGAGGAGAGCACCGGCATCCGCCGGGCCGAGATCGAGGGCCAGCAGGGCCGGTACGAGGCCGACCCGACCCTGCTGCGCCAGGTCGCCGACGCGTACGCGCAACGGCACCCCGGCGCACCGCCGATCGTCGAGGTACGCATCGTGATCCGCTGGTACGGCATCACCGACGGCCGGCCGACCGGCAACGCGGTCGACGAGACGGTGGTCCGGTGGCAGGCCTCGTGAGCGCGTCGAGACGGATCGGCGCCGCCGTGTCAGGCTGGCTGACCGAACCGGTGCCGCTGGGCCGGGTCGCCACCTTCCGTACCCTGGTCTACCTCTTCGTCGCGGCGGACCTGCTGGTCTTCACGCCCTGGATCCGCGACAAGGCCAGTATCCCCGGCGAGCTGTACCAGCCGCTCTTCGTCGGCCGGCTGCTGCCGCTGCCCACCCCGACCCCGCTGCTGGTCAACCTCATCTTCTGGGCGCTGCTGCTGCTCGCGCTCGCCGCCGCCACCGGGCGGGCACCCCGGGCGCTCGGCTGGGCCGTCTTCGTGCTCTATTTCGAGTGGATGGTCATCGCGATGAGCTACGGGAAGGTGGACCACGACCGGTTCGGCTTCCTGGTGGCGCTGGCCGTGCTGCCGACGGTGGGACGGGCCCGGCACGGTGACCGCACCGAGAGCGAGGCGGCCGGCTGGGCGCTGCGGGTCACCCAGATCGCCGTGGTCTGCACCTACTTCCTGGCCGCCTGGGCCAAGCTCCGGTTCGGCGGGCTGGAGTGGATGACCGGCTCGGTACTGGCCCGGGCGATCATCCGGCGCGGCACCGAGCTGGCCGACCTGATCGCCCAGGTGCCGTACCTGCTGATCGCGGCACAGTTCGGCATCATCGCGTTCGAGCTGCTCAGCCCGCTGGTGTTCGTGGTGCCGGCCCGCTGGCGGCAGGCCGTGGTGGCGTTCTTCTACTCGTTCCACCTGGTCACCGTCGCCACCATTACGATCTCGTTCGCCCCGCACCTGGTGGCGATGACCAGCTTCCTGCCGCTGGAGCGGCTGCGCCCGACCGAACGGCTGCGCCGGCTGACCCGCCGACGCGGTCAGGACGCCGAACCGGTCCCGACGGAGCCGCCCGCCGCGCGGTCGCCGGCCGTGCCGTAGAGCCGGTCCCGGGTCGCCTGCGGCAGCGAGCAGGCGGCCGTACCGCCCGGCAGGCGGTGCCGGTTGCGGGCCACCCAGCGGTACGCCGGCCAGGCGAGCAGGCGTACCGGCGGCAGTCGCAGGCCGGCGCCGAGCAGCCGCCAGCCGGGGCGGCTCGCGCCGAGCAGCAGGGCGATCGCGTCCGGCCCGGCCGCCCGTACGCCGTCGGTGCCGACCCACCAGACCGCCTCCTCGCACTCGGCCGCGGTCAGCCCGAGCGCGTCGAGGTCGGCGAACTGCCAGGGCACCACCCTGGCCCCGGTCGGGATCCGCCGGCCGATGAACTCGGCGCAGGTGGTGCAGAAGGCGCAGTCGCCGTCGTACACGAAGGTGGGCTGGTCCATGCCACCAGTTTCCCCCGGGGCGGCGGTGCCGACTAACCCACGTGGGCGAGATAACCCGAGAGGGTACGGTCCAGGATCTCCGGGCCGGGCCGGGCCCACACCTCGGCGTTGAAGACCTCGACCTCGATCGGCCCGCGGTAGCCGGCGGCGTCCACCGCCTCCCGGAACCGGCGCAGCTGCACGCAGCCGTCGCCGGGCAGCGCCCGGCCGAGCAGTACCCCCTCGGGTAGCGGGGTCGCCCAGTCGGCGACCTGGAAGCAGGCGATCCGGTCCTCCCGGCCGGCCCGGGCGATCTGCGCCCAGACCTGGTCGTCCCACCAGATGTGGTAGGTGTCCACCACCACCCCGACCGTCTCGGCGGGATGCGGCGCGGCCAGGTCCAGCGCCTGGCCGAGGCTGGAGACCACGCAACGGTCGGAGCAGTACATCGGGTGCAGCGGCTCGATCGCCAGCCGTACCCCGGCGGCGCGGGCGTACGGCACCAGCTCGCCGATCGCCTCGCCGACGTGCGCGCGGGCCGCGTCCACGTCCCGGCTGCCCTCCGGCAGTCCGCCGGAGACCAGCACCAGCACCGGCGCCCCGAGGGTGGCGGCCTCGTCGATCGCCCGGCGGTTCTCGTCGTACCAGTCGGGGGTCTGGAAGAAACCGCCCCGGCACAGTGAGGTGACCGCGAGCCCGGACTCGCGCATCAGCGTGGCGGTCTTGTCCAGGCCGTGTTCGAGGGTCTCCTCCCGCCAGAGACCGACCTGGGTGACCCCGGTCGACAGGCAGCCGGCGACCAGTTCGGGAATCGGCCAGTATTTGGCGGTGGCCTGGTTGAACGAGAACCGCTCCCGGACGGTGGTCATCGGTTCCCACCGTCGAGGTCCGGGATCTCGATGCGCCGGCCGTCCCGGGCGGAGGCCAGCCCCAGCTCGGCGAGCTGCACCCCCCGGGCACCCGCCCACAGGTCCCAGCTGTACGGCTCGTCGGCGACCACATGCCGGAGGAACAGCTCCCACTGCGCCTTGAAGCCGTTGTCGAACTCCTCGTTGTCCGGTACGACCTGCCACTGTGACCGGAAGTCCTCGGTCGCCGGCAGGTCCGGGTTCCACACCGGCTTGGGCGTGCTGGCCCGGTGCTGGATCCGGCAGTTGCGCAGCCCGGCCACCGCGCTGCCCTCGGTGCCGTCGACCTGGAACTCGACCAGCTCGTCCCGGTAGACCCGGACCGACCAGGAGGAGTTGATCTGGGCCACGATCCGGCCCGACTGCCCCGGCCGCTCGATCTCGAAGATGCCGTACGCGGCGTCGTCGGCGGTGGCGTCATAGCGCTCGCCGGCCTCGTCCCAGCGTTCGGGGATGTGCGTGGTGACGTGCGCGGTCACCGCCGCGACCCGGCCGAAGATCTGCTCCAGCACGTAGTGCCAGTGCGGGAACATGTCGACCGTGATGCCGCCGCCGTCGGCGGCCCGGTAGTTCCAGGAGGGCCGCTGGGCCGCCTGCCAGTCACCCTCGAAGACCCAGTAGCCGAACTCGCCGCGTACCGAGAGGATGCGGCCGAAGAAGCCGCCCTTGACCAGCCGGTCGAGCTTGCGCAGGCCGGGCAGGAAGAGCTTGTCCTGCACCACGCCGTGCTTGATGCCGGCGGCGTCGGCGAGCCGGGCCAGCTCGATCGCGCCGGAGAGGTCCTCGGCGGTCGGCTTCTCGGTGTAGATGTGCTTCCCGGCCTCGATCGCCAGCTTCAGCGCCTTCTCCCGCTGGGCGGTGACCTGCGAGTCGAAGTAGATCTGCACGTCCGGGCGGGCCAGCGCGGCGGGCAGGTCGGTGGTCCACTCGGTGAGCCCGTGCCGCTGGGCGATCTCCTGGAGCTTGGCCTCGCTGCGGCCGACCAGGATCGGTTCGGGCCAGAGCCGGCGGCCGTCGGGCAGCGCCAGCCCGCCCTGCTCCCGGATGGCCAGAAGTGACCGGACCAGGTGCTGCCGGTAGCCCATCCGGCCGGTCACGCCGTTGAGCACGATGCCGATCGTGGTGCGGCCCATGTACGTCGCCTCCTCAGGCTGGCTGATCCGCGGGTGCCACTCGTCGAGCGCGCGGGGGTACGTGGTGCGGGGGATCGTCCTGGCGCGCGATGGTCGCGGTGGAGCACGCCGTACGTCGGTAAGCGCTTTCCCGATTACGCTACCGACTCCGTTCCGATTCGGGCAAGAGCCTGCCGGCACGCCGGTGATCTCCAGCCGCCGGGGTCACCCAGCCCGCGACGGCCGTGAATGGCCTGGACCGCGCCGCGCTATCCTCACCTGCAACCGGCCACCGGGCGGCCGGGGAAGGACGCAGTCGATGGCCACTCTGGCGGATGTCGCGCGGCGGGCCGGCGTGTCACCCGCCACCGCGTCGAGGATCATCAACGGCAGCCCCAAGCCGGTGACCGACGCGCTCCGCGAGCGGGTGCTGGCGGCGGTCGAGGAGTTGCAGTACGTGCCGAACGCGCACGCCCAGCAGCTCGCCCGCAACCACCGCAGCGCGGTTGGCGTGATCGTGCACGACGTCTCCGACCCGTACTTCGCGGAGATCACCCGAGGACTGCAACGGGTGGCCACCGAGCACGGCCGGCTGGTCATCATCTGCAACACCTACCGGGACCCGGACAAGGAACTGGAGTACGTCGAGCTGCTCCGGGCCAACCAGGCCGCCGCGATCATCCTGGCCGGCTCCGGCTACCACGACGAGCAGTTCACCAACACCCTCGACGCCAAACTGCGGGTCTACCAGTCCACCGGGGGGCACGTGGCGGTGATCGGCCGGCACGAGCACAGCGGGCACGCCGTCATCCCGGCGAACGAGGCCGGCGGGCACCTGATCGGCGCCGAACTGTACGGCCTCGGGCACACCCGGATCGGGGTCGTCGCCGGGCCGCGCCATCTCACCACCACCACCGACCGGCTCGCCGGGCTGCGCCGGGCCGCCCGGGAACACGGCCAGAAGCTCACCCCCCGGCAGATCGTCTACGCCGACTTCGACCGCTCGGGCGGCACCGCCGCCACCGCCACCCTGCTGGACAGCTACCCCGGCGTCACCGCCATCGTCGCGTTGAACGACTCGATGGCGATCGGCGCGCTCGCGCTGCTGCGGTCCCGGGGCATCGAGGTACCGGGCCAGATCAGTGTGGTCGGCTTCGACGACATGCCGATCGCCCAGGACGTGACGCCCGCGCTCACCACGATCCGGCTGCCCCTGGCCGACATGGGAGCCCGGGCGATGACCCTCGCGCTGCAACCGCCCGAGCCGCTGAACACCCCGCAGATCGAGCACGTCGCCGCGGAGCTGGTCCGCCGGGAGAGCAGCGGCCCGCCGGCCGGCGACCGGTAGCCGCGACCCCGCCTTCGATTTGGCGTCGCCGCCCTCTCGGCGCCCGGCGTGGCGAGTTGCGCGATATCTCGTACGTATGTTCGAATACTGGCCATGCGCTGGGAAAACCTGACGTCGGCTCCCCCCGACAGCGGGACCCCTCCGGGGGCGGCGCCGGCGGCTCCACCCCTGCCGCTGGCGCTGCCCGGCGCGACCGTCCGCACCTTCGACACTCCTGGCTTCGCCGGCATGACGTTCTACGAGGTGCGCGCCAAATCAATCATCAACAGGGTGCCGGGCACCTCGCGGGTGCCGTTCCAGTGGACGATCAACCCCTACCGGGGGTGCAGCCACGCCTGCGCCTACTGCCTGGCCGGCGATACCGCGATCCTGCTGGCCGACGGGCGCACCCGGCTCCTGGCCGAGCTGCGGATCGGCGACCAGATCTACGGCACCGTGGCGCAGGGCAACCACCGGCGCTACGTCCGGACGGAGGTGCTGGCGCACTGGTCGACGGTGAAGCCGGCGTACCGGATCGTCCTGGCGGACGGCACCGAGCTGACCGCCAGCGGCGACCACCGGTTCCTCACCCCGCGCGGCTGGAAGCACGTCGTCGGCGCGCTGCCCGGCGAGCCGCCCCGGCCCTATCTGGCGATCACCGACAGCCTGGTCGGCACCGGTCGGGCCACGCCCGGTCCCGCCGACCTCCCCGCCGGTGGGCTCGACGGGACGATCCTCGGCGGCCGGGCGCTGCTGCGGATCCGCAGCATCGAGCCACTCGACCAGGAGCTCCAGCTCTACGACATCACCACCGGCACCGGCGACTTCGTCGCCAACGGGGTGGTCAGCCACAACTGCTTCGCCCGGGGCACGCACACCTATCTCGACCTCGACGCCGGCCGCGACTTCGACAGCAAGGTGGTCGTCAAGGTCAACGCGGGAGAGCTGGTCCGCCGCGAGCTGGCGGCGCCGAAGTGGTCGGGCGAGCAGATCGCGATGGGCACCAACGTCGACTGCTACCAGCGGGCCGAGGGGCGCTATCGGCTGATGCCGCCGATCCTCACGGCGCTGCGCGACTTCGCCAACCCGTTCTCGATCCTGACCAAGGGCACCCTGATCCTGCGGGACCTGCCCCTGCTCCAGCAGGCGGCCACGGTCACCCAGGTCGGCGTCTCGATGTCGATCGGCTTCGTCGACGAGCGGATGTGGCGTTCCGTCGAGTCGGGCACGCCCAGTCCGCGACGCCGGCTCGACGCGGTACGCCGGCTGGCCGACGCCGGCTTCGCGGTCGGGGTGCTGATGGCCCCGATCCTGCCCGGGCTGACCGACGGCGACGAGTCGATCGAGGAGACGGTGGCCGCGATCGCGGCGGCCGGCGCGGTGAGCGTCACCCCGCTGCCACTGCACCTGCGTCCCGGTGCCCGGGAGTGGTACGCGAGCTGGCTGGCCCGGGAGTTCCCGCACCTGGTGCCGCACTACCGGACCCTCTTCAGCCGGGGCTCCTACCTGCCGCAGGCATACCAGCGCGAGCTGACCGCCCGGGTGCGGATGGCGGCCCGCCGCCACGGCCTGCACCGCGCCGAGCCGGGTGAGGCCCGCCAGGTGCCGGTGCCGGCCCCGGCACCCGCCGTCGAACAGCTCACCCTGCTCTGACCGACTTCCCACCGGCCGGCGCTACCGTCCGGGCCTCCCGGGGTCCACCTCCGGGTCGAGCGGGGCTGACGGCATGGAACCGAGCTACTGTCGCGGGGTGCGTAGTCCTCAGCAGATCCTGGCCGAAGCCGGGGTGATCGCCGTGGTCGGGGCGTCCCGCGACCCGGGCAAGCCGGCGCACAGCGTCCCGGCGCTGATGCAGCGGTACGGCTGGCGGATCATCCCGGTCAACCCGGTGGCGGACGAACTCTTCGGGGAGCGGGTCTACCGCTCACTGGCCGAGATCCCGCACCCGGTCGACCTGGTCGACGTGTTCCGGCCGGCCGAGGACGCCGTGCAGGTGGTCCGCGAGGCGGTGGCGATCGGCGCTCCGGCGGTCTGGCTGCAGCTCGGCATCGTCTCGGCCGAGGCCCGGCGGATCGCCGAGGAGGGCGGCATCGACTACGTCGAGGACCGCTGCCTGGCGGTGGAACGCGCCACTGCCGGACTGTCCCGGCTGAACTGACCGCCCCGCCGGAACTCGGCGACTCCTCTCCTGCACCGCACGGCGCGTCATCCCGGACATTTGCCGTGAAAGGCGGCGCCGACGGGTAGCGTTCCCCGGTGAGGAGGGCAACGCCATGAGCAACCCAGGGCAGGGTGAGCCGCCGGATCCGCATGGATCCCCGGCGCAGCCCCCACCCGGCTCCGGCGACCGCCCCGGCCAGTACGGCGGCCAGCCCGGCCAGTACGGCTATCCCGGTCAACCCGAGCAGCCCGGCCAGTACGGCTACCCGGGCCAAGCCGAGCAGCCCGGCTACTACGGACAGCCCGGTCAGTACGGCTACCAGAACCAGCCCGGCTACTACGGACAGCCGGGCCAGCCTGGCGGGCAGGGCGAGCCCGGCTACTACGGTCAGCCCGGCCGGCAGTCCGGCGTCAACCTGCTGGCGATCCTCTCCCTGGTCTTCGCCTTCGTCTTCGCGCCGGCCGGCATCGTGCTCGGGCACCTGGCCCGACGCCAGATCCGCCGCACCGGTGAACAGGGCGGCCAGTTGGCCACCTGGGGGCTGATCCTCAGCTACGTCTTCACCGCGCTCTACCTGATCGGCTGCTGCGGCTGGCTTGCCCTGGTGAGCTGGGCCGGCGCGGAGGGCGACGGCGGCACGTACTGACCCCGGTCGGGCGGTGCGTCGGGTCCGCCGGGACCGCCCGCCCGACCGGTGCCGGGAGGGCTTGCCGGCTACCGGTACTCCGCCTCCCGCACGCTGTTGCCGCCGTCCACCACCAGCATCTGTCCGGTGATGTACGAGGCGGCCGGCGAGCACAGGAAGGCGATCGCGGCGGCGACCTCGTCCGGGGTACCGGGGCGGCCGACCGGGGTGCCGAGCCCCTGCTTCAGTTCGGCCATGGTGGACGCCGCGGTGTAGATGGTCCCCGGCGCCACCGCGTTGACGGTGACCCCGTCGGCGATCATCTCCATCGCGAGCGCCCGGGTCAGCCCGACGACACCGGCCTTCGCGGCCGCGTACGCCGCCTCGGTGGGCAGCGCGTTGACCGGGCCGGCGGTGGCGGCGAGGTTGACGATCCGCCCCCAGCCCCGTTCGGCCATGCCGCCGCTGAACGCCCGACTGCACAGGAACGCCGTGCTCAGGTTGCGTTCGATCTCCCGGTGCCACTCGTCGTAGCTCAACTGGGCAACCGGCCGGAGCACCTCGGGACTCGCCCGGCTCGCCAACCCGGCGTTGTTGACCAGTACCTCCACCTCGCCGAGTTGCTCGACGATGGCGTCCGCCAGCGCGCCGACCTCGGCCTCGTCGGTGAGGTCGGCAACGAAGCCCGTCGCGCCCAGCTCGGTGGCCCGGTCGTGGATCCGGCGGGTGGTCGAGACGATCGCCACCCGGGCACCGAGCGCGCAGAGCCGGCGGGCGGTCGCGTACCCGATGCCGTCCGCACTGCCGGCGCCGGTGACCAGCGCCACTCGCCCGTCCAGCCGCATTGTCACCGGTTCGGCGTCGCCGGCCGGCGCTGCCGGCCGACCCGGGTCGATGCTCTGCGAGACGGTGCCCTGCGAGCCGGTACGGGGCCGGCGGGCCAGCGCGGGGCGCGTGGCGTCCCGGCGAGGCCGATTACCGGATCTGTCCCCGGCACGCGCGTCGAATACCATGTCCGCGATCCTGCCCGGTCCAGGCGATACGGGCAACGCCGCAGCGCCGTCGCACCGCGCCGACCGCGCGTCGGCCGAGCCGGCCGGCATGCGGCTGAGACCGGCCGGCACGGCGGGCCGAGACCCGCCCCGCACGTCGGGCAACGGCCGCCGGCCAGATATGGGGACACCGATCTGGCGAACGCCGACTACCCTGGCGACGCATCCGAACGGACGAAGTGAGAGACCTCGAATGACCGACCCCCAGCAGAGCGGCTACTCCAACGATCCGTCCTGGCAGGCACAACCACCGGCCCAACCCGGGGGCTACCAGGATCCGGGCTACCAGCCCATGTACCAGGACCCGACGGTGCAGGCAGCCAGCCCTGCCCAGCCCTACCAGCCCGGATATCCGACCGACGCCGGCTATCCGACCCCGGC
Organism: Plantactinospora sp. ZYX-F-223; assembly: GCF_039649625.1. NCBI lineage: Bacteria > Bacillati > Actinomycetota > Actinomycetes > Micromonosporales > Micromonosporaceae > Plantactinospora > Plantactinospora sp. ZYX-F-223. The sequence continues at coordinate 104,953 of NZ_JBDJAV010000020.1, forward strand.
GTACCCGGCCGGCACGGATCCGATCAGCGGCCAGCCGGTGATGGCTCCGGGCTATCCACCGGCCGGCTATCCGGTCGTCACCCCGGGTCCGTCGACCAACGGCCTGTCGATCGCCGCGATGGTGGTCGCCATCGTGGGCGCGCTCGGGCTCTGCGGGTACGGGCTGGGCGGCTACCTCGGCGCCGTCGGGGCGATCATGGGACACGTCGCCAGCAAGCAGATCCGCGAGCGCGGCGAGGGCGGCGCGGGATTCGCCAAGGCCGGCATCATCGTCGGCTGGATCTCCACCGCCATCGCGGTCCTCGCCACCATCGCCATCGTCATCTTCTTCGTCTGGTTGGCCAACCAACCGTCGTCGTCGTACGACAGCGGCTACTGAGCATCGACACCGGCTACTGAGCATCCGGACCAGCAGGAGGCGCCGTGAACCCCGGCAGCACCGGTAACCCGTCCGAGCCCACCAGCGACCCGGGTGTCGTCGCACAGCCGGCCCTCGACGCGGGGCAGTACCCGGGACCGGCCGGCGAAGCGCCGCAGCCGGGTTGGACGCCGGGCCACCCCGGCTACTCCGGCTACCCGTACGTGGTGCGCCGGCCGACGAACGGGATGGCGATCGCGGCGATGGTCACCGGGATCGTCGCCCTGTTCAGTTGCCAGCTCGTCGGCGGGGTCGCGGTCTATCTGGCGAAGAAGGCGCGTACCGAGATCCAGGCGAGCGGCGAGGAGGGCAGCGGCTTCGCCACCGCCGGCCTGGTGCTCGGCTGGGTCTCCCTCGGGTTGGCAGCCCTGGGTCTGCTCTTCTTCCTCGCCTACCTGGGCTTCATGGGCGTGCTCTTCGCCACCACGGCGAGCACCTCGGGCTGATCCCCGGCCGGCCCGAGATATTCGCCGGCCGGCCGGAAATGGTGACCGCGCTCCGGCCGATGCTGCCGCCGTCGGCCGGTGTCCGGTGGGCCGGCCAGTCAGCCGTTTCGGTGCGTCCCTCGGGAGCGCGGCTCGCGGTCCGGCAGGGGACCGGCCTCCGGTGGGGCGGGTAGCGGCTCCGGGTGGACCCCGGTGCCGGGGCGCCGGGCGGCCCGCGCCTCGCCGTGCAGCACGACGGCGACGCCGGCCAGCAGCAGGACCAGCCCGGGCAGGGCAGCCGTCCGGGGTACCTGGCCCAGCCAGACCCAGGCGAGCAGCGCGGCGCCGGGCGCTTCGAGCAGGAAGAGCACGCTGATCGTGGTCGCCGAGATCCGGCGCAACGCGTAGTTGAACATCGAGTGCCCGAGCAGTTGGGCTCCCACCACCAGCCCCAGTACGGCGAGCCAGGTGCCGGCGTCGTAGCCGCCGAGGCGTACGCCCCCGGCCAGGCAGACCACCAGCAGCGCCGCCGCGCAGACCCCGTAGCAGATGGTGGTGTAGCCGAGGGTGCTGATGGTGCTCCGGGCCCGTTCGCCGAGGGCGGTGTAGACCGCCGCCGCCATGCCACCGGCGACCGCGAGCAGGTCACCGGCGACGGCCCGGGCGGAGACCCCGAAGTCGGCGCCGACCGCCCAGATCGCGCCGACCACCGCCAGCCCGATGCCGAGCCAGGCGACCGCGGAGAGCCGCCGGCCCTGGCCGAGCGCGATCAGCCCCTGCCAGACCGGCTGGGTGACCACCAGCGCGGTGGCGGCGGCGACCGAGGTCAATTGGGCGCTCGGCATCCAGGTGGCGAAGTGCACCGCGAGGGCGAGACCGGCGAGCACGCAGTAGCCCGCGTCCCGGCGGCCGGCGCCCCTGGCCAGCGCCCGGAACTCGGCCCGGCGCCGGAAGAGCGCGACCGGCCCGAGCACGCCGACCGCGAGGAAGTTCCGCCAGAACGCGATGGCCAGCGCGGGCGCGGCGGCGAACGCGATCAACGGCGCCGACGACGACACCGCCGCGACGGCGACCGCGACCGCGCCGATGCTCAGCGGGTCGATCGAGGTCCGGGCCGGTGGTACGGCGACAGGCACGGAAAAATCCTCACATGTCACTGCGGGCCACCATCTGGTCGACAAGTCGTTACTATCGTCCGATCGCGCCTGGCTCCATCCGGTTCCGGAGGCCTGCTCCCCCATGCCCACATACCGGTACCCCTCCCCGACAGACCGCTGTTCCGCTCCCGACGCCCAGCCCCGACCGGATCGGTCGGACCAGGGCGGGGAGCGACGATTACCCGCGTACCGGGCGGTGATCTTCGACTTCTTCGGCACCCTCACCTGCGCCAGCCGGCGGGGGCAGCAGCACGCGGCGGTCGCCGCACTGCTCGGCTGTGCCGTGGAGGCGCTGGTCGAGGTGCTCGACCGGTCCTTCTACCTGCGCGCCAGCGGGGCGCTCGGCGACGCCACCGACACCATGCGCTGGATCTGCGCGCAGGCCGGTGCCCGACCCTCCGCCGCCGACCTGCGCGCCGCCGTCGAGGCCCGGGTCGAAGCGGTACGCGCCGACACCCGACTCCGCCCCGAGGCGGTGACCGTGCTGCGCGCCGTACGGCGTCGTGGCGCCCGCACCGCGCTGGTCAGTGACTGTACCCACGAACTTCCCGCCTTCCTGCCGCAACTGCCGGTCGCGCCCCTGCTCGACGCGCCGGTCTTCTCGGTGCAGGTCGGCCGCTGCAAGCCCGATCCGGCGATCTATCTCGCCGCCTGCCACCGGCTGGGTGTCGCCCCGGCAGACTGCCTCTACGTCGGCGACGGCGGCAGCCAGGAACTCACCGGCGCCGCCCGGGCCGGGATGACCGCGATCCGGCTGGCCGCTGCCGACCTCGACGGTCACCTCGTCTTCAACCGGGACCGTGGCTGGACCGGTCCGGCACTCAGCTCGCTGACCGAGGTCCCCGGGCTGCTCGACGTACCCCCAAGCCGGCCCGGGTCGGAGCCGGCGGGTTCCGTGCCGATCCCGGGTGAGGCAGGATGCGGGGTGTGACGGACGAGCAGGTGGCCCCGGTCTCGCCGCTGGTGACGGAGGCGGTGAAGAAGGCGGCCGTGGCGTGGGTGGCGGTCGGCGACCGGCCGCCGGTGGCGCTGTGGTGCGTCCCACTCGACGGCGGACTGTACGTGGTGAGTGGCCCCGGCGAGCAGTCCGCGCCGGGACTTGCCGAGGCGCACACCGCGACGGTGACGCTGCGCGGCGACCACGGCGGGCGGATCGTCACCTGGCCGGCCGAGGTGTCCCGGGTCGCACCGGAGAGCGAGCAGTGGGCGGCGGTGGCCCCCCAGGTGGCGGCCAAGCGGCTCAACGCCTCCGGCAGTCCGGCCGACCTGGCCGAGCGGTGGAGGGCTGGCTGCGTGCTCAGCCGGCTGGCCCCGGCCGGCTCGCCGCTGGCCGCCGGGCAGACCCTGCCGGACGACTCGCTCGCCGCCCCGCCGCGCGAGGCCGCCCCGGTGCGGCAGACCCGCCGGCCGTTCCGGTTGCACCGGGTCCGGCGCCGCTGACCGGGCCGCCGTCGACGGACCAGCGGCGCGAACCGCACAGCGGCACAAAAGCGCCGCGCGCCTCAAGGGGCTAGGCGCGCGGCGAACCTCAACGATCGTCGCACCCCAACGGGTACGGCGTCTACCGTCAAATCGCCAATTTCCCCACTCATGGCTGAACGCCCGACTTGCCGCCCCCGCCGTACTCGTTCGCTTCGTCTGCCGGGTGCTGCTCAGCGCCCGTCTGTCCCGGTGCGGCCGGCCAGTCGGACCGGCCGGCGACGTAGCATGGCGAACATGTCTGCTCCAGCCGTTCCCGGCCAGGAGGCCGCCGCCTCCGGCACCGACTCCGCCGTCCGGCCCACGAACGCCGTCGAGGAGGCGGTGCACGCCGCGCTCGCCACCGTCGACGACCCGGAGATCCGCCGGCCGATCACCGAACTCGGCATGGTGCGCTCCGCCGTGGTCGCCGCCGACGGCACGGTACGGGTGGAACTGCTGCTCACCGTCGCCGGCTGCCCGCTGCGGGACAAGCTGCGTACCGACATCACCGCAGCGGTCGGCGCGGTGCCGGGCGTGACCGGAGTCACCATCGACTTCGGCGTGATGAGCCCGGAGCAGCGGCAGGCGCTCCAGGCCCGGCTGCGCGGCGGCGGGCAGAGCCAGGAGCCGGTGATCCCGTTCGCCCAGCCCGGCTCCCGGACCCGGGTCTACGCCGTGGCCAGCGGCAAGGGCGGGGTCGGCAAGTCGAGTGTCACGGTCAACCTGGCCGCCGCACTCGCCGCCAAGGGGCTCGCGGTGGGCGTCGTCGACGCGGACATCTACGGCCACTCCGTGCCTCGGATGCTCGGCGTCGAAGGCCGGCCGACCCGGGTCGAAGACATGATCATGCCGCCCCAGTCGCACGGGGTGAAGGTGATCTCGATCGGCATGTTCACCGACGGCAACGCGGCGGTGGTCTGGCGGGGCCCGATGCTGCACCGCGCGTTGCAGCAGTTCCTCGCCGACGTCTACTGGGGCGACCTCGACGTCCTGCTGCTGGACCTGCCGCCGGGCACCGGCGACGTGGCCATCTCGCTGGCCCAGTTGCTGCCCAACGCGGAGATCCTGGTGGTGACCACGCCGCAGACGGCGGCGGCCGAGGTGGCCGAGCGGGCCGGCGGGATCGCCCTGCAGACCCACCAGCGGCTGGTCGGGGTGGTGGAGAACATGTCGTGGCTGGACCTGCCGGACGGCTCCCGGATGGAGGTCTTCGGCTCCGGCGGCGGCGCCATGGTCGCCGAGTCGCTGACCAGGGTGATCGGCGCACAGGTACCGCTGCTGGGTCAGATCCCGCTGGACACCCGGGTACGCGAGGCTGGCGACGCCGGTGACCCGGTCGTACTCGCCGAGCCGGAGGCGCCGGCCGCCAAGGCGCTCGCCGCGGTCGCGGACCGGCTGGCCGTACGCCGCGAGTCGCTGCTCGGCAAGCCCCTCGGGCTCCGCCCCACCGGTCGCTGATCCCACGGCGGCCGGCGGTCCGGGCGTCCATGTCGGCGCCCGGCGCCGGATCAGCGTGGCGTCAGCGCCCCAGCGGGGCGTCAGCACCTCGCGCGGAGTGGCGTCAGCCGCCTCGGATCAGGGGCGCCGGGTCAGGTGGCGTCGACGTCGAAGGCGTGGCGCCCGGCCGGCGTCACGTCGCTGCCGGTACCCGAGGTCGAGGCGGTCGAGCCGCTGGACGAGCGGATGTCCGCCGAGGCCGCCACGTCGTCGACCTCCCGGCGTACGTCGGTCAGGTCGGAGCGGAGCTTCTCGAACGTCCCCTCCAGCGGCTTCCGGATCGCCTGCTCGTCTTCCTCGCTCAACAGGTGCTTGCGGATGAACGCCTTCGGGTGCAGATCCTCTAGCTGGATGTCGGTGCCCAGCTCGCGGCTCAGGTCGCCGGTGGCGTTGCGGGCCATGTTGCGCAGGTTGCGCAGCATCCGGAGGCCGTCGCTGATCACGGTCGGCAGCCGGTCGCCGAAGATCAGCAGTGCGACCAGCAGCAGCGCACCGATCTCCCACCAGTTCAGGTTCTCGAACACGACTGCCTCCTCATCCCCGCCCCCGGCAAGAGTACGCACGTCCTGGCGGGCGGGGGGAGGGGGAGCGGGGCGCTACTTCGCGTCGGCGGCCAGGGTCACCGAGGCGGCCTGCCGCTCCGGCCCGCGCCGGTACTCGACGTTCACCACCGAGCCGGGTGCGTACTTGCGGACCAGCGCGATCAGGTCGCTCGGATCCTCCAGTGGCTTGCCGTCGATTTTGAGAACCACGTCACCGGCGCGCAGCCCGGCGGCGGCGGCCGGCCCGGTCGGCTCGACGGCGGAGATCCGCACCCCGCCCGACCCGCCGGAGCGGGTGCCGCCGACCGTCGCGCCGATCACGGTCCGGCGGGCCTTACCGGTGTCGATGATCTCCTGGGCCAACCGCTTGGCCTGGTTGATCGGGATCGCGAAGGCCAGGCCGACGTTGCCGGCGGTTTCCTCGTCGGCGGCCGGCGTCTGGATCACCGAGTTCACCCCGATCACCCGCCCGCCACCGTCGACCAGCGGCCCGCCGGAGTTGCCCCGGTTCACCGCGGCGTCGGTCTGGATGGCGGCGTAGTAGCGCACCTGCCCACCCGCTTCACCCTGCCGGAACGTCCGGTCCAGCGCGCTGACGATGCCGGCGGTGACGGTGTTGGCCAGCGACAGCGGCGTACCGAAGGCGAGCACCGGGTCGCCGACCGCCACGGCGTCCGAGTCGCCGAACTCCACCGGCTTGAGGCCGGTCCGGGACACCTTGATCACGGCGATGTCCGCCTCGGGATCCTTGCCGACCACCTCGGCCGGTGCGGTGGAGCCGTCGTTGAACACCACCGTCGCGGTGTCGGCGCCGACCCCGACCACGTGGTCGTTGGTGATCACGTAGCCGTCCTGGCTGACCACGAACCCGGAGCCGAGACCGATGCCGCCGTTGCCGCTGACCCGTACCGTGACGACGCTGGGCAGCAGCCGCTCCGCGACACCGGCCAGCGAGTCGGGTGGCCGGCGGGCCGTGGCGGGCGGCTCTGCGCCGGTCGAACCGAGCGCGGTCGTACCGCCGGCACCGCCGCGCACCGCGAAGGCGTACCCGAGTGAGCCGCCGAGCGCGCCGGCCAGCAGCGCGGTGATCAGCGAGACCAGGAAGACCGGGGCCAGCCCGCGCCGCCCGGCGGTGGCCGGGTCGCTCACCGGCTCGGGTTCGGCGCCCGTCCCCGAGGCCGGCGCCGCCTGCACCACCACGGCCGCCGGAGTGGCCGGGTTCCGCCACGGGTCGTGCAGCGCGTCGGACCACCACGGGGACGATCCCGGGGCGGCGGCCGACCCGGGCACCGCCGGCGTGCCTACCGTCGAGGGCGTCGGCGGCGGGGGATTCCCCGGCGTCGCCGTCCCGTCGGGCTGGCGCCAGTTCCAGCCGTCCGTCACGTTCGCTGCCTCCCAGTCCGTCCCTGAAGCCGGGCGCCGCGCGGGCCGGGGCGACCGGTTCCGGCCGCGGCGTCCGGGTTCCGCATCCAGGATCGCACGGATGGCCGATTACCGGTCATCGGTTGGTCCGAGGCAGCGGCGCTGTCCGAGGTACGCGCCTGCCGATCACGTACCGCCACCCTTAGGCTCATACCCGCAACCCCGCCCCGGTCCGCCGTCCCACCGCCGCCGTTCCACCGTCACCCCGCGAACCCGCCGTCCGCAAGCTCCGCCCGCCGGAAATCCCGGCACTCCCCGAGACGCACCGCAGACCGAGTTTCCCTCCCCAGGTTCCATCCCCAGCCGAGTCCCTCGCCGCCCGGAGGTGCCCCATCGCCACGGTCGCCCGGTCAGTCAGTACGACGACCGCCCAAGCACTCCAGTTCGCCGAAGCGTACGTCGCCGAGGACCTGGTCCTGCGTACCGCCCGCAGCCTGGCCAGGGAGGTCGGGCTGGACGCCGTCACGCCGGGGACCGGTGCCACGCTCCGGCTGCTGGCCGCGGCCGGCAGTGCGCGAGCCGTCGTGGAGATCGGCACCGGTACCGGGGTCAGCGGGCTCTGGCTGCTCCGCGGCATGCGCCCCGACGGCATCCTGACCACGATCGACGTGGAGACGGAACACCAGCGGATCGCCCGGCGGATCTTCCAGGAGGCGGGCTTCGCCTCCGGGCGTACCCGGATCATCACCGGCCGGGCGCTGGACGTGCTGCCCCGGCTAGCCGACGGTGTCTACGACCTGATCTTCGTCGACTCGGAGGTCGCGGAGTACAGCGCCTGTGTCGAGGCGGCGCTGCGGCTGCTGCGCCCCGGCGGGGTACTCGCGCTGCACGGCGCGCTGGCCGCCGGCCGGATCGGCGACCCGGCCGCCCGGGACGTGGAGACGGTGACCGTCCGGGAGGTGGTCAAGGCGGTCCGCGAGTCGGAGGAGTGGACCCCTGCGCTGCTGCCCACCGGCGAGGGACTGCTCGTCGCGGTCAAGCGCTGACCGGACCCGGTCCAACCCCGGCCGGACCCGCCCGCACCGGCTACGGCTGCGTCGCCAGCCAGCGCGGCGCTACGGCTGTGCAGTGCTACGGCTGCGTCGCCAGCCAGCGCAGCAGGGTGCGTACGCCCCAGCCGGTCGCGCCCTTGACCAGCTCGCCGTCGTTGCCGTCGGACCAGGACGGCGCCGACATGTCCAGGTGTACCCAGCGGTCCCGCAGGTCACCGGCGAACTCCCGGAGGTAGAGCGCGGCGGTGACCGATCCGGCGCCGTGGTTCGGGGCGCTGTAGAGGTCGGCGATCTCGCTGCCGAGGTATTCGGCGTAGTCGGTGGGGAGCGGCATCCGCCAGGCCCGCTCGCCGGCCGCCTCGGCCGCCGCCAGCACCGCCTCGGCCAGCTCGTCGGTGTCGCTGTAGAGGGCGGCGGTCCGCTTGCCGAGCGCGACCGCGTTCGCCCCGGTGAGGGTGGCGAGGTCGACCAGCAGGTCCGGCGCGAGCCGCGCCGCGGCGTAGCCGAGCGCGTCGGCCAGCACCAGCCGGCCCTCGGCGTCGGTGTTGGTGCTCTCGCTGGTCAGCCCGTTGTAGTGCCGCACCACGTCGCCCGGCCGGTACGCCGAGCCGCTGACCATGTTCTCGGCGAGCGGGGCGAGCGCGGTGACCCGGACCGGTAGCCGGAGCGCGGCGGCGCCGAGAACGGCGGCGACCACGGCCGCCGCACCGCCCATGTCCTTGCGCATCAGCTTCATGCCGTCCCGGGGCTTGATCGAGACGCCGCCGGTGTCGAAGGTGATGCCCTTGCCGACGAGTACCACGTGCCGGCCCGCACCCTCGGGCCGCCAGCTCAGCTCGACCAGCCGGGGCCCCTGCGCCGATCCCCCGCCGACGGCGAGGATGCCGCCGAACCCCTCGGCGGCGAGCCGGTCCGGCTCCCGGATCTCGACGGTCAGCCCGTCCCGGCCGGCGGCCGCCTCGACCACCCGGTCGGCGAACCAGGCCGGGCTCTTCACCGAGGAGGGGGTGTTGGTCAGGTCCCGGGCGAACCGGGTCGCCTCGGCGACCACCCGGGCGGTGTGCAGAGCCGCCCGGTAGGGCTCCGGGTCGGCGACCGCGAGCAGCACCTCGGTCAGCGCGGGCGGGTCGCCGGCGGCTCCGTCGGCGTCGGGCATCCGGAACCGGTACGACGCCAGCCAGATCCCTTCGGCGAGCCCGCGTACCACCTCCGGGGTGGCATCGGCCGGAATCGCTATAGTGATCGAACTCTCACGCGTGGCCGCCCTGACCACCGCCGCCCCGCCAGACCGCCAGCCGGCCTCGTCGCCGTCACCCACACCGGCCAGCAGCAGCCGGGTCGGGGTGCCCTGCGGCCGGATCGACCGGTGCAGCGCGCCCGCGCCCCCGGGCTGGTCGAGGTACGGCAGCAGCGCGGTCGCCTCGGCGGCCAGCTCGGCAGGCAGGGCGAGAAAGGTGGGCAGCACTCGGCCGGCCGGCTCGGTGCCGTCCTGGGTACCCGATCCGGCCTGGTCGGTCGGGCCCGGGTCGATCCGTGCCGGCCCGGCGGCGGGCTCACCCGGCGGCTCCGGAGGTGCGACCGGCAGGGCCAGGGTCTCGAACCCGCTCGGGTCGACTACCAGACGGATCGACAGCACGCCGGCGTTACCTCCAGACGATCTTGTGTGGGCGGGAGAAACACCCGCCCGGCATCACGACCCTGGGCCACCGGCGACACCGCCGGTGGCCCAGGGTGAGAAACCCCGCCGGACGAGACGTACCGCCCGGAGGAGTCGGCGTTCACTTAGCCGGCGGCGGCCTTCAGCGCGTCACCGAGCGCGTTGGCCTCGTCGGGAGTCATCTCGACGACGAGCCGGCCACCACCCTCCAGCGGAACCCGCATGACGATGCCCCGGCCCTCCTTGGTGACTTCCAGCGGACCGTCGCCCGTCCGCGGCTTCATCGCCGCCATGTTGTCTCCCCTCAGACCTTCATCAGGGTCGGTGGGTTACCCCACATCCATTTGGTCAGCATCACCGCCCAAGGCCGCGGTGCCGACCAACGATTTTCCCTGATGAACACCGCCGGACCCAAACCGAACCAGCGTTGATGTAACAGCATCTAGCTTATCTTGAGAAGGGGTGTCACAATGTGCGGTCATGCAGGCACGGTCGGCACTCTTCGACCTGTACGGCGACTACCTCCGCTCCCGGGGTGGACGCGCACCGGTGTCCGCGCTGGTCAAACTACTATCCCCGCTCGGCATCGCCGCACCCGCGGTCCGTACCGCGGTCTCCCGGATGGTCCGGCAGGGCTGGCTGCACCCGCTCCGACTGGCCGCCGGACCGGGCTATCTGCTCACCCCGAGAGCGGCCCGACGACTCGACGAGGCGGCGGCCCGGATCTACCGCACCGGCAAGATCGGATGGGACGGCCGATTCGACCTCATCGTGCTTGAAAACGGCACGAATCGACGGGACCGGCAACGCCTCGCCGCCAACCTGAGCTATCTGGGCTACGGCATGCTCGACGAGCAGACCTGGGTCGCCACCCGGCCCGGCGAGGACGTGGACGCCCTGCTGACCGAGGCCGGGGTGCGCTACGAGCGGTTCACCGCCACGCACACCGCCGGCACGCCCGGGGCGATGGGGGTGGTCCGGCGGGCCTGGGACCTCGACGAGATCGCCAACGCGTACCAGGAGTTCGTCTCCGAGCAGCGGCCGCTGCTCGCCGCGGTGACCGTACGCAGCTGCGACGAGGACGCGTACGCGGCCCGGTTCCGGCTCGTGCACGCATGGCGTACCTTCCTCTTCCGGGACCCGCAACTGCCTCCCGCGCTACTGCCCGAGCGGTGGCCCGGGACCAGCGCGGCAGCTTTCTTCGACCGGCACGCCGCGCGGCTGCGCCCGGCCGCCGACCGCTTCGTCGAGCAGTGCCTCGACGGAAACCACCGGACCGCCCGACAGAAGGGTCAACACCCGTGACCGAGCCGTTGCTCATCGACCGCTCCGACTCCGTGGTCACGCTGACCCTGAACCGGCCGGCCGCGATGAACGCGCTGGACGTGGCGCTGAAGGAGGCGCTGCGGGACACCCTGGCCGAGTTGGAGCACGACCGCTCCTGCCGCGCGGTGGTGCTCGCCGGTGCCGGGTCGGCCTTCTGCGCCGGCCAGGACCTGCGGGAACACGCTGCCACGCTGGCCGATGGCGGCACCGACCCGCTCGACACGGTCCGGACCCACTACAACCCGATCGCCTCCCGGCTGGCCAGCCTGCCCAAGCCGGTGATCGCGGCGGTACGCGGCATGGCGGCGGGCGCCGGAGCCTCGCTCGCCTTCCTCGCCGACTTCCGGATCGGCGGCCCCGGTACGAGCTTCCTGCTGGCCTTCGCCAAGGTCGGTCTGGCCGGCGACACCGGCGCCTCCTGGTCGCTGCCCCGGCTGGTCGGCCACGCCAAGGCGGTCGAGCTGCTGATGCTCGCCGAGCCGGTACCGGCCGACGAGGCGTACCGGATCGGGCTGCTGAATCGGCTGGTCGACGACGAGCAGGTGCTGGAGACCGCGCAGGAGCTGGCCGTCCGGCTGGCCGCCGGACCGACGGTGGCGTACGGGGCGATCAAGCGGCAGCTCTCGGTCGGCGACGCCGGCACCCTCTCCGAGGCGCTGGCCGCCGAGGCCCAGGCGCAGGCGATCTGCGGCGCCACCGCCGACCACCGGGCCGCCACCACCGCCTTCGTGGAGAAGCGCCGGCCGACGTTCGAGGGCCGCTGACCGTCCCCGGGCACCGGCATCGCCGGAATCACCGCTGACGCAGACCGATCTCGATCGCCGGCCTTCCGAGCTCGTACCCAACCGGCCTAGGGTCAGCCGCATGGTCGATCGGGACGCCGTCGTACGCCTGCTGCGCCGCGCCACCTTCGGGCCGACAGTCGCCGAGGTGGAGTCGGCCGGACGCGCCGGGCTGGCGGCCACGCTGGACCGGTTGCTCAGCCCGGTCGGCACCGACCCCGGCGCGGCGGCCACCCCGCCCCCCGAACTCGGCGCCGACGCGTACGCCGGGATCACCAGGGAGTCCGGTCGGGAGCAGCGGCAGCAGGCCCAGAAGCAGCGGGCGGAACAGGTACGCGGGCTGGTCGACTGGTGGCTGGACCGGATGGTCGCCGCCGAGCACCAGCTCACCGAGAAGCTGGTCTTCTTCTGGCACGGGCACTGGGCGACCAGCGTACGCAAGGTGCGCTCTGCCCAGCTCATGCTCGGGCAGCTAGACACCTTCCGGCGGTACGGCCGGGGGCCGTTCGAGGCACTGGTCCGGGCGATGGTGCGGGATCCGGCGCTGATCCTCTGGCTGGACGGGCAGAAGAACACCCGTACCGCCCCGAACGAGAACCTGGCCCGGGAGCTGATGGAGCTGTTCACCCTCGGCATCGGGCACTTCACCGAGGCGGACGTCAAGGCCGGGGCGCGGGCGCTGACCGGCTGGCAGGTCGACCGGCGTACCGGCGAGGCGCGGTTCGTCCGGCGCCGGCACGATCCGGCCGGGAAGACGATCCTGGGCCAGACGGCGGCGTTCGACGCCGACTCGTACGCCCGGCTGCTGGCCGCCCGCCCCGAGGCCGGCGCCTTCGTCTCGGCTCGGCTCTGGGCCCGGTTCGCCGGCGCCGACGCGCCGCCACCGGAGGCGCTGGCCGGTGGCACCACCGTCGAGGTGCTCCGGGCGCTCTTCACCGCGCCGGAGTTCGGGCAGGCCCGGGGCGGGCTGGTGAAGCAGCCGGTGGAGTGGGCGGTCGGGGCGATGCGCCAGCTCGGCATCCGGCCCGGCAAGCTCCCCGACCAGCAGCGCCGGGAACTGGCCAACCGGCTGGCCGGGATGGACCAGGTGCCGCTGCGACCGCCGAGCGTCGGTGGCTGGCCGGCCGGCCCGGCCTGGCTGACCACCTCGTCGTTGCAGGCCCGGATGCGGCTGGCCGCGCTGCTGGCCGGGGCCGCGGCCCCGCAGGTGACCCGGCGGCTCGCCGGCACCGCCCGGGACGACCGGCCGGAGGCGCTGGCCCGGCTGCTGGTGGTGGACCGCTGGACGCCACGCACCCGGGCCGCCCTGGCCCCGCTGGCCGACGACCCGCGCCGGCTGCTGGTCGCCGGGCTGGTCAGCCCCGAGTACACGGTCAGTTGACGAGGAGGGGACGAGCGGATGGACATCCTCACCCGACGCAGGTTCCTGCTCGCCAGTGGCGTGGCCGGGGCGGGTGCGCTCGCGGCCGGCGCAGGCGCGTACGGCCTGTCGGACCTGTTCGACACGGCCGGTGACCGGGACCCGCAGGCCCGTACCCTGGTCCTGGTCACCCTCTACGGCGGCAACGACGGCCTGAACACCGTCGTCCCGTACGCCGATCCGGCCTACCAGGACGCCCGCCCCGAGCTGGCGTACTCGGCCGACGAGGTGAAGCGGCTGGACGACCGGGTGGGGCTGAACCCGGCGCTGGCCGGGCTGCACCGGCTGTACGGCGAGGGCAGGCTGGCCATCGTGCGCGGTGTCGGATATCCGACACCCAACCGCAGTCACTTCCGCTCGATGGACATCTGGCAGACCGCCCGCCCCGACCGCCCCGAGCACACCGGCTGGCTGGGCCGCTGGCTGGACGGGGTGGGCGGCGACCCCCGGCTCGCGGTCTCCTTCGAGCCGACCCTGCCGCCGCTGCTCGCCGGTGCCCGCAGCGCGGGTGCCGCCGTACCGGTGACCGAGCGGAAGGCCCGCCGCCCGGTCGGCGACCCGACGCTGGCCAAGCTCGCGGTGGCGGAGCCCGGCGAACCGGCCGGCCAGGCCCGGGCCGCCGCCTGCTTCGCCGACCTGCGCGCCGTCGACGCGATGCTCACCGAGGTACGCGACGCGGCCGAGGAAGCCGACGAGGCCGACGACGGCGGTAACGACGACCGGCCGGCCGCGACCGCGACCGGCGGGGCGCGCAGCCCGCTCGCCGCCCAACTCGACCTGGTGGCGCAGTGCGTCGAGGCCGGGGTGTCGAGCCGGGTCTTCTCGGTCTCGCTGGGCGGCTTCGACACCCACGCCGACGAGAAGCAACTCCAGGCGGTGCTGCTCGGCCAGGTCGACAAGGCGCTGACCGGCTTTGTCGACCGGATGGCCGGCACCGAGGCCGGGCGCAGGGTGGTGGTGGCGGTGTACTCGGAATTCGGCCGGCGGGTCCGGGCCAACGCCTCGGACGGCACCGACCACGGCACCGCGTCCGACGTCTTCCTGCTCGGCGCCGGGGTACGCGGCGGCCTGCACGGCGAACCGCCCAGCCTGACCCGGCTCGACGACGGCGACCTGCGGTTCACCACCGACTTCCGGGACGTCTACGCCAGCCTGCTGGAGCGGGTCCTCGACACCGAACCGGAGCAGGTGCTGGCCGGCTGGCGGGGCCGGCTGTCCGGGGTGCTGACCTGACGGCGGCCGGCAACCGGTGCCCGAGGGCGGCTCAGTCCTCGTCCTCCTCCGGATCCTGGTTGGCCTCGACGCCGAGCACGAACGCCTGCATCGCGAGCTCGTCGTCCGACGGTGCGACGAACGCCGGCAGCTCGCGGGGGCCCAGCTCCTGGACGTACGCCCAGAACAGCCGGACCGCCTCGGCCGGTGACCCCGCCTCGATCGGCAGGTCGAGGCTGACCAGGTAGTTCCGGCGCTCCGGCGATGGGCCGACCCGCCCGGCCAGCTCCTGGTAGACCGCTGGGTCGACCGGGGTGACCGGGCCGTCGAGGGCGAGCCGGTCGGCCGGGACCGGCTCATCGAAGACCTGCCGGGTGTACGTCACCGCGAGCGCCCCGGTCTCGCCCGGTCCGGACTGCGGATCGTCCGGATCCCGCTCCTCGACGCCGTCGGCGGCGATCACCCGGCCGAGCGCGACCACCAGTGGCGGCCGCTCGTCGCGGACCACCAGGACGGGATCGCCGGGGCCGGGTCGGGGCCCGCCGTTGCGGCCAGTCAGCTCCAGGGTGTCGTGGTGGAAGAGCCGCTCGGCCTCGTAGCGCTCACCGGGGATGACGACGGCCCACGTCCGGGCCGAACCCGCTGCACTCATGCCGCTATCCCATCACGGCGGCGGCCGGCGGCTTGACGTGGCAGCCGTCGAGGTGGTCGTCGACCATGCCGGTCGCCTGCATCAGTGCGTACGCCGTGGTGGGGCCGACGAACCGGAAACCCCGCTTCCGGAGCGTCTTGGCCATCGCGGTCGACTCTCGCGTGATCGCCGGCACCTCCGCAAAGGACCGGGGCCGGGCCGCCCGGGCGGCCGGGGCAAACGACCAGAGCAGTGCCGCCAGCCCGTCCGGCAGGTCGAGCGCGGCCCGCGCGTTGGCGATCGCCGCCTCGATCTTCGCCCGGTTCCGTACGATGCCGGCGTCGGCCATCAACCGGCTGACGTCCGCGTCGCCGTAGCCGGCCACGGTCTCCAGGTGGAACCCGTCGAAGGCGAGCCGGAACGCCGGCCGCTTCCGCAGGATGGTCAGCCAGGAGAGCCCGGACTGGAACGCCTCCAGCGTCAGCCGCTCGTAGAGCGCGTCGTCGCCGTGCAGCGGTCGGCCCCACTCCTCGTCGTGGTAGACGGCATAGTCCGGAGTGCTCGCGCCCCAGCGGCAGCGGGCCAGCCCGTCGTCGCCGGTCACCAGATCAGTCACGGCGTCAACGGTAGGCCAACCCGCCGACAACCCGCTGGTGACCGGCATCACCGCCGCCCGGTACGGCCACGGCCACGGGCACGGGCACGGGCACGGCCACGGGCACCGCCGGATGGTGCCGGGGGTCAGGGCAGTTGGCCGCGCTCCACCAGCCGGGCAAACCGCTTCAGCGCCTGGGTGAGGCCGAACTTGGAGCCGGGCCAGAGCACCGGCCAGGCCACCCGGCCGGCCGAGCCGCCGGGCAGGTGGAACCACTCGTGCCAGACCACCTGGGTCCGGTCCTCGGCCATCTGGGTGCAGCGCAACACCCCGGGACCGCGCAGCAGACCGCCGCAGTGCACCACCCGCACCTCGTACGGCGGGTCCACCCGGACCACCCGCATCTCGTCGCGGAGCACGGCCGGCCCGACCGCGGTGACCGCCTCCACCAGGCTGCCCTCGCCCCCGTCCCCCTCCACCAGGCGGACCCGGGTGAACGGGATCCAGTCGCCCTGCCGTTCCCAGGCGGTCAGCGCGGCGAAGACCCGGGGTGCGGGGGCCGCGACGATGACCGTCGCGGTGACCTCTCCGGCGCCGGGCTGGGCTGCTGCACGGAGCCCCTCGGTGCCGTCCGGATCCGCACCGCCCGGGTCGGCGGCGCTCACGCCCGCTCCGGTTGCTCCGCCGGTCCGCTCGGCCCGGCCGCCCCGTCTGCCTGCACCGGCCGCCCGACCCGGGTGGTGTGCGCCTCGTCGGCCGGTTCGTCCGACTCGTCGGCGGCGTCCGCCGGTACCGGCCGGGCCGGCTGGTCGTCCTCGCCGTCGCCGGTCGGATCGCTCGATCCGTTGCTGGCGGCCGGCCGGATCGGTGCCGTGGCCTCGGTCAGGTCGCCGTCCTCGGCCTCGATCACGGAGCCGCCCGCCCGGACCGGCCGGGTCGGGGCCGGTTCGTCGCCGTCCGTCCGGTCGTCCGTCGCTGGCGCGGCAGCCTCCGCCGGAGCAGGCTCGGGCCGGGGCGACGGCTCGGACCCGAACTCGACCGGCTGGAACTCGAGCGGCGCCGGCTCGGCCAGCCCGGACCGGCGCTCGGAGCCGCTCGGGCCAGCGCCGGCGGCGTCGGCCGGGCCGGTGACCGGTGGCACCGGCGACGAGTGGACCCCGATCCCGCCGGTCGTCGCCGCGGCGGCCAGCGTACGGGCCGAGGAGTTGTCGACCACGGCGTCCGGCGCGGCGCCGGCCGACCCGGCCGGTACGAGAGCTGCCTCCCGGGCCCGGCGGAGCACCTCGGCGTCGTCCAGCCGTCCCTCCCGCAACGCGGTGACCTCCGCCTGGAGCACCCCGATCAACTCGTCCTTGTAGCCGATGTCGTACGCCGTGCGGCGCAGCGCCAGGTCGACCTGGGCCATCCGGTACCCCCGCAGTGCCAGGTCGAACCGGACCTGCCCGACGTCGGTCTCCAGCAGCGGCCGGTTGCCGGGCAGCGGCACCGCCCGACCGTCCGGCTCGGCGGTGCCCAGCCCCGGATCGGAACCGGTCACCAGCACCGTCACCCCGAAGACCACCGCCGCGACGGTCAGCGCCACGACCAAGAGGAGCAGAACCTGACCCATCCGCCGATGGTGGCATGGCGAGCCGGGCCGGGCGACCCCGCCACCCCGGTCATTCTTCGACAGACGTGAAACCCTGCCCGCCGGCACCGCCGCCGGACCGGACGGCGGTGCTCACGGCGGCCCGGCACCCCGGCTCGCGGGCCCGACCGACGCGGGCGCCCGCACGGGTACGGCGGTCCGGAGCCGACTAGCGTGATCAGCGCGAAGACGGTGGAGGAGGAGTGGATGGCGGAGGCGCTTCGACTGGGGCGGCGCACGTTCGCGCCCGGCGACCTCGCCGTGATGGCGATCGTGAACCGTACTCCGGACTCGTTCTTCGACCGGGGCGTGACCTTCGCGGCGGAGAGCGCGCTGCGGGCCGTGGAGCGGGCGGTGACCGAGGGTGCGGAGATCATCGACATCGGCGGGGTGAAGGCCGGGCCCGGTGCCGAGGTGGATGTGGCCGAGGAGATCCGTCGTACCGTCGGCACCATCGCCGCCGTCCGGGCCGCCTTTCCGGACGTGGTGATCTCGATCGACACCTGGCGGGCCGAGGTGGCCGTCGAGGCAATCGCGGCCGGCGCCGACCTGCTCAACGACACCTGGTCCGGTGCCGATCCGGCGCTCGCCGAGGTGGCCGCCGCGACCGGGGTCGGACTGGTCTGCTCGCACGCGGGCGGGTTGACGCCGCGTACCCGGCCGCACCGGGCGGCCTTTCCCGACCTGCTGGGCGACGTGCTCGACACGGTCACCGGGCTCGCCGACCGGGCGGTCCGGCTCGGGGTACGCCGGGACGGCATCCTGATCGACCCGGCGCACGACTTCGGCAAGAACACCCGGCACTCGCTGGAAATCACCCGGCGACTCGGCGAGTTGACCGGCACCGGCTGGCCGGTACTGGTGGCCCTGTCCAACAAGGACTTCGTCGGGGAGACCCTTGACCTGCCGGTGGACCAGCGGCTGGAGGGCACCCTCGCGGCCACCGCGATCTCGGCCTGGCTGGGTGCCCGGGTCTTCCGGGCCCACCAGGTACGCCCGACCCGGCGGCTGCTGGACATGGTCGCCTCGATCCGGGGCGACCGGCCGCCCGCGGTGTCCCGGCGCGGACTGGCCTAACCCGCCCGGTCCGCTCTCAGACCCGGGTCGCTGAACCTTTCAACCTGAACCGCGCGGCGCCCACCCACCGCGTCCGACCTTGCGGTCCGCCGGACCGCAAGGGGAGGTTGAAGAAGGTTCACTGGGTCCAGCGGAGGATGTTCTTCCGCCAGGCGTAGAGGATGCCGAGGGCGAGCACGGCGACGAAGATGGCCATCTCGATCACCGTGACGAGGCCGAACCCGGGCCGGTCGAAGACCACCGCCCAGGGAAAGAGAAAGACCGCCTCGACGGCGAACAGGACGTAGAGATAGGCGTAGACGTAGTAGCGGATCTGCATCTGGGCCCAGTCGCTGCCGACCGGATCCAGCCCGCACTCGTAACTGGTCCGCTTGCCGGGCGGGTCCGCGGGGCGGGCCGGCCGGAGCACCCGATTGGCGGCGAACGCCCCGACGAAGACCAGTACGCTGGCGAGCAGCAGCAGCCCCAGCGTCGCGTACGACCCCAGGTATCCGGTCATGTGCGGCAGCCTACCGTCCGGTGTCGGGTTTCTGCCTCGTAGAATTCGACGTCCGGAGTTCGGTGATCTGGATAACGACACCGCTTTCCGGGTGGGGCGAAAGCACGCTAATGCTGCCATTACAGCGTCCCATGTGACGGACCTTGGGCAAGGATCACCTAACCATCGACGTAGGCTCTGCAATGAAGGACTGGAGCGGGCCCGGCCCTCACCACCGCCAACCCGCCACCGGCGCTCAAGGAGGACATGTGGCCGAGCAAGGCGAGGTCACCCCTGAGCTCAGCCCGTCCGACCGGGCCGAGCGAAGCGAGGTGCAGCAGTGAGCAAGCAGGTCCAACAACTGGATCGGGTGGTCATCCGGTTCGCCGGCGACTCCGGCGACGGCATGCAGCTCACCGGCGACCGATTCACCTCGGAAACCGCCCAACTGGGCAACGACATCTCGACGCTGCCGAACTTCCCCGCGGAGATCCGCGCCCCCGCCGGCACCCTACCCGGAGTGTCGAGCTTCCAGGTGCACTTCGCGGACTACGACATCCTGACCCCGGGCGACGCCCCCAACGTCCTGGTCGCGATGAACCCCGCTGCGCTGAAGGCCAACCTGGCCGACCTGCCGCGCGGGGCCGACATCATCGTCAACACCGACGAGTTCACCAAGCGCAACCTGGCCAAGGTGGGCTACCAGGCCAGCCCGCTCGACGACGGCTCGCTGGACGGCTACGTGCTGCACCCGGTGGCGCTGACCTCGATGACCGTCGGCGCGCTGGCCGAGCACGACGTCTCGAAGAAGGACGCCGAGCGGGCCAAGAACATGTTCGCACTCGGCCTGCTCTCCTGGATGTACTCCCGGCCGTACGAGTCGACCATCCGCTTCCTGGAGCGCAAGTTCGCCGCCCGGCCGGAGCTGGTCGCGGCGAACACCGCCGCCTTCAAGGCCGGCTGGAACTTCGGCGAGACCACCGAGGACTTCGGGGTCCGCTACGAGGTCAAGCCGGCGAAGATGAACCCGGGAACATA
The DNA here is from genome assembly GCF_039649625.1 of Plantactinospora sp. ZYX-F-223. Classification (NCBI taxonomy): domain Bacteria; kingdom Bacillati; phylum Actinomycetota; class Actinomycetes; order Micromonosporales; family Micromonosporaceae; genus Plantactinospora; species Plantactinospora sp. ZYX-F-223. Next base: position 124,710 of record NZ_JBDJAV010000020.1, read on the forward strand.
CCGGAACATCACCGGCAACGCCGCGCTCTCGCTGGGCCTGGTCGCCGCCGGTGTCCGGTCCGGGCTGCCGGTCTTCCTCGGGGCGTACCCGATCACTCCGGCCTCGGACATCCTGCACGAGCTGAGCAAGCACAAGCGGTTCGGCGTCACCACGATGCAGGCCGAGGACGAGATCGCGGCGATCGGGGCGGCGCTCGGCGCCTCGTACGGCGGTGCGCTCGGCGTCACCACCACCTCGGGCCCGGGCGTGGCGCTGAAGGGCGAGACGATCTCCCTGGCGGTGGCCCTGGAGCTGCCGCTGGTCATCGTCGACGTGCAGCGGGCCGGCCCGTCCACCGGCATGCCGACCAAGACCGAGCAGGCCGACCTCAACATGGCGCTGTTCGGCCGGCACGGCGAGGCGCCGGTCGCGGTGATCGCCCCGCGCTCCCCCTCCGACTGCTTCTTCGCCGCCCTCGAAGCGGCCCGGATCGCGCTGACCCACCGCACCCCGGTGATCCTGCTGTCGGACAACTACGTGGCGAACGGCTCCGAGCCGTGGCTGTTGCCGGACGTCGAGTCGCTGCCGGACCTGCGGGTCGAGTTCGCCACCACGCCGAACGGTGAGGACGGTAAGACCTTCCTGCCCTACCTGCGCGACCCGGCCACGCTGGCCCGGCCGTGGGCGATCCCCGGCACGCCGGGCCTGGAGCACCGGATCGGCGGCCTGGAGAAGGCCGACAAGACCGGCGACATCTCGTACGACCCGGCGAACCACGACTTCATGGTGCGGACCAGGGCGGCCCGGATCGAGGCGATCCAGGTACCGGACGTCGAGGTCGAGGACCCAGACTCGGACGCCCGGGTGCTGGTGCTCGGCTGGGGCTCGACGTACGGGCCGATCGGCGCGGCCTGCCGTGGGCTGCGCCAGCGCGGCCTGCCGGTGGCCCAGGCGCACCTGCGGCACCTCTCGCCGCTGCCGGCCAACCTCGGCGAGGTGCTGGCCCGCTACGAGAAGGTGGTGATCCCGGAGATGAACCTCGGCCAGCTCGCTCACGTGATCCGGGCCCGCTACCTGGTCGACGCGATCGGATACAACCAGGTCCGGGGGCTGCCGTTCACCGCCACCGAGCTGGAGACCATGCTGGAAGAGGTCGTGAAGAATGCCTGAGCCCGTCGCCCTCAAGCTCACCACCAAGGACTTCAAGTCCGACCAGGAGGTGCGCTGGTGCCCCGGCTGCGGTGACTACGCGATCCTCGCCGCGGTCCAGTCGTTCATGCCCGAGTTGCAGATTCCCCGGGAGCGGATCGTCTTCGTCTCCGGCATCGGCTGCTCGTCGCGCTTCCCGTACTACATGAACACGTACGGGATGCACTCGATCCACGGCCGGGCCCCGGCGATCGCCACCGGGCTCTCGGTCTCCCGGCCGGACCTGTCGGTCTGGGTGGTCACCGGTGACGGCGACGCGCTGTCGATCGGCGGCAACCACCTGATCCACGCGCTGCGCCGGAACGTCAACCTCAAGATCCTGCTCTTCAACAACCGGATCTACGGGCTGACCAAGGGGCAGTATTCCCCCACCTCCGAGGTCGGCAAGATCACTAAGTCGACACCGGTCGGCTCGGCGGACGCGCCGTTCAACCCGCTCTCGCTGGCTCTCGGTGCCGAGGCGACCTTCGTGGCCCGGACCATCGACTCGGACCGCAAGCACCTCCAGTCGGTGCTGCGCGCCGCCGCCGAGCACCAGGGCTCGGCGTTCGTGGAGATCTACCAGAACTGCAACATCTTCAACGACGGCGCCTTCGACCAGTTGAAGGAGCCGGCCACCCGGGACGACTACCTGATCCGGCTGGAGCACGGCGAGCCGATCACCTTCGGTTCCGCTGGTCAGTTCTGCGTCGTCCACCCGCCGGGCGGGTTCGGTCTGGAGGTCCGGGAGACCGCCTCGGTACCCGCGGACGAGATCGTGGTGCACGACGCCACGGTGACCGAGCCGGCGTACGCCTTCGCGCTCTCCCGGCTGCCCGGCTTCGCCCTGCGCAACACCCCGATCGGGATCTTCCGCAACGTCGACCGGCCCAGCTACGACGGTGTGGTCCAGGGACAGCTCGACGCGGCCCGGGCGAAGAGCACGGGCACCCCGGAGGAGCAGCTCGCCGGCCTGCTGAACAGCGGCGACACCTGGACGATCCTCTAGGACGTCCGGGGTTGCGGACCCGTCGACCGGTGAGCGCCGGTCGGCGGGCCTGAGCCGGCAGCGCGGGCGACCGTCAGCGGGACTGGTCGGCGGGGGCGCTGCCGCTGCTGGACCGGTCGTCGCGGACGTACACCAGCATGTCGCCGGTCTCGATGGCGGTGGCGGCCTGGTCGGCGAGCGAGACCACCTTGCCCCGCCGGACCAGCGCGATGACCAGCGCCTCCAGTTGGCGCGGTGACACGCCGACCTCGTCCCGGGTGGCCGAGCGCATGGCCAGCGCCATGCCCTGGCCGGGGGTGAGCAGGTCCTCGACGACGTCGATCAGCGGCGGGGCTGAGGTGGAGACGCCGAGCAGCCGGCCGGCGGTCGCCGACGAGACGATGACGTGGTGCGCCCCGCTCTGCCGCAGCAGCGGGGCGTTTTCCGCCTCCCGGGCGGCGGCGATGATCCGGACCTGGCCGGCGGTGAGCTGCCGTACGGTCAGCGTGACCAGTACGGAGACCTCGTCGCTGTCGGTCGCGATGATCACGGATTTCGCGTGCCGGACGTGCGCCTCGTTCAGCGTCGCCGACCGGGTGGCGTTCCCCTCGATCACGACCAGTCCGGCCGAGGTGGCCTGCCGGACGGCCGCCGGATTTCGCTCGACGACGAGGATCCGTTGCTTGTCGAAGCCGGTTTCGAGCAGTGCGGAGATCGCGCTACGGCCCTTGGTGCCGTAGCCGCAGATGATGACGTGGTCCTTCACTTTCCTCCTCCACCGCGTCAAGCGGAGGTTGGTGCGGTACTGCTCGGTCAGGACTTCCAGGGTGGTGCCGACCAGGATGATCAGGAACAGCACCCGGGCCGGGGTGATCACCAGGACGTTGATCAGCCGGGCTCCCCGGGTGACCGGCGTGATGTCGCCGTATCCGGTGGTGGAGAGGGAGACCACCGCGTAGTAGAAGGAGTCGAGAAGGGTGATCCCGTCCTCGTTGACGTCACGGTAGCCGTCCCGGTCGAGGTAGACCACCGCGACGATCAGCAGCACGAGACCGATCGCGGCGGCGACCCGCTGGCCCAGCGCCCGCAGCGGCCCCCTGCGGATGGCGGGAAAGTGGATCATCGCCAGCCCCGCCTCATCGCCGCCCCCGCCCGCACGCCCACAACATAGCCGGGATCATCGCACCGGGTTGGCCGGGTACCCGGATCGGGGCCGACAGGCCGGGTTGTGGTCGGGCGTCCAGCCATGCATCGAGCTGAAATTTTGGTTAGATACGTTGCGCTGGGTACGGCTGAATTAGCACGCTGTGACGTCAGGTGCGGTCATCCGCCCCCAGACCCCCGCGCTACACAACTCTCTCCCGTTGCCTGGAGGTGCCGTGACCACGCTGCCCGCAGTTCCCGATCTGGCCGCCGGGACCGTACTCCAGCTCCGTCAGGAGGACTGGCGGTACGGCGGCTACCCGCTCCGGCTCCGGGTCGAGCAGGTCCGGCACGACATCTCACACTATTACCAGGACGAGTGGGTCTGGATCGTCGGCGAGCGGCTCGACCGGGACGGCCGGGCACAGGGCCGGATCGAGGCGCTGGTCAGGGTGGCCGCCCTGGGCGAGCGCGACCGAGAAGGGCGCGACTGAGCAGAGCGGGCCGGATGCGGGGGTGCCCGGGCGGCACGGCGGATGGCGGAGGCGGACCGTACGGCGGAGAGTCCATGGTCGATCGAAGGCTTGCGCCCGGTGGCCACGGTGTGAAAATTTCCTTCCAGCGGCATAAGCATGTCGGTATAAACCGCCGACGGGCGCCGCCGTGCCCCTCCCCGCCCCCGGGGGAGCCCAACGAAGGGACGCACCGCATGAAGCCATATCGGCTCGCAGCCGCCGGGCTGGCCGCAGCGCTGCTCGGTTCGCTCGTCGCCGCCCCGCCCGTGAACGCCGCACCCGCGAGCACCACCATCGCATCCACCCGTACCGGCAGCACCGGCTGCGCGACCGACCCCGCCACCCCGAAACGGCAGTTCCGGGCGATGTGGATCGCGAGCGTCGTGAACATCGACTGGCCGACCAAGGCGTCGTACACCGCGCCGGACCGGATCGCCGCCCAGCAGGCCGAATACACCGGCTGGCTCGACCTGGCCCAGCGGCTGAACCACAACGCCGTGGTCGTGCAGGTCCGGCCGACCGCCGACGCGTTCTGGCCGTCACCGCACGAGCCGTGGTCGGAGTACCTGACCGGGGTGCGCGGCCAGGACCCCGGCTGGGACCCGCTGGCGTACCTGGTCGCCGAGTCGCACAAGCGGAACCTGGAGTTCCACGCCTGGTTCAACCCGTACCGGATCTCCATGCCGGACGGCGCCGGCGCCGACGTCAACAAGCTCGCGCCGGGACATCCGGCCCGGGAAAACCCGGAGTGGGCGGTCGCCTACCCGCAGAACGCGGCCGGCTCCCGGCTCTACTACAACCCCGGCATCCCGGAGGTACGCCAGTTCGTCCAGACCGCCATGCTCGACGCGGTCAGGCGGTACGACATCGACGGCGTGCACTTCGACGACTACTTCTACCCCTACCCGGCGGCCGGGCAGGACTTCGCCGACCAGGCCACCTTCGAGCGGTACGGTGCCGGCTTCGCCAGCAAGGCGGACTGGCGGCGGCACAACATCGACCTACTGGTCCAGGAGATGGGTCGACGGATCAAGGCGACCAAGCCATGGGTGAAGTTCGGGGTCAGCCCGTTCGGCATCTGGCGCAACAAGGCGGTCGACCCGCTCGGCTCGGAAACCAACGGGACCCAGTCGTACGACGCCAACTTCGCCGACACCCGCAAGTGGGTCAAGGAGGAGTGGATCGACTACATCGTGCCGCAGGTCTACTGGAACATCGGCCTCGCGGTGGCCGACTACGCCAAGCTGGTGCCCTGGTGGTCGGAGGTGGTCGCCGGCACCCGGGTGCAGCTCTACATCGGGCAGGCGGACTACAAGATCGCCGACCCGGCGCAGCCGGCGCCCTGGCAGGACCCGGCCGAGATGTCGAAGCACCTGACCTTCAACCGGGACTACCCGCAGGTGGCCGGCAACATCCACTTCAGCGCGGTGCAGGTCCGGGCCAACCGGCTCGGCGCCACCGACCGCTACGCCGCCGAGCACTACTCCCGGCCGGCGCTGATCCCGACCATGCCGCACCTGGCCGCCAAGCCGCTGATGTTCCCGGTGCTGACCGGCGCGTCCCGGCAGGCCGACGGGGTACGGCTGCGCTGGCGGCAGCCGGCCGACGGGCTGGGGCCGTTCGGCCGGGCCACCTCGTACGCGATCTACCGGTTCGACGGGATCGACCTGCCTGGCTCCTGCGGCTTCGCCGACGCCGGCAACCTGGTCGGCACCGTCCGGTCCAGCGGCGCGGGTGTGCAGTCCTGGCTGGACAGCACCGCCGAGCCGGGCCGGCGGTACAGCTACTACGTGACCGCGCTGGACCGGCTGGCCAACGAGAGCCAGCCCAGCCCGCCGTGGTTCGTGCTCCGCTGAGCGGGGCCGACCGGTACTGACGCGCGAATGCTCCGGGGTGCGGCACCTCGGAGCATTCGCCTGTTCTGGCGTCTGTCAACGAAAATAAAGGTCGGATAGAGATCGGCGGGCAACGATGCCCTGAGACTGTCACCACGTAGCTCACTTACCAGTGACAGCTCCGCCCCGCCCGGGCCTCCCCACGAGGGAGCCCTTCCTGTCCGGAGGTACGTGCCTTGTCCCGTCGCCTACTCATCACCCTGACCGCCACCATGTTCGCGGTGCTGGCGTTCCTCGGGTTCGCCGCACCCGCTGTCGCCGCGGTGACCCCCGAACAGAAGCTATCGGTGCTGTCGAGCTGGACCCAGACCAGCGCCAGCAGCTACAACGCCTGGAACTCCGCCCGCACCAACCAGGCCGCCTGGGCCGACTACGCCTTCAACTGGAGCACCGACTACTGCTCGTCCAGCCCGGACAACCCGCTCGGGTTCAACTTCGAACTTTCCTGCCATCGGCACGACTTCGGCTACCGCAACTACAAGGCGGTCGGCCAGTTCGACCCGAACAAGGCCCGGCTGGACAGCGCGTTCTACGAGGACCTGCGCCGGGTCTGCGCGACGTACAACGCGTTCGTCCGCCCGGCCTGCTACAGCCTGGCCTGGACCTACTACCAAGCGGTACGCGCGTTCGGTTCGCTGGTCATCAGCCAGTCCGACCTGGACAAGGCGGCGAAGCTCAAGGCCGACGGCGAACGCCGGGCGGCCGCCGCGGCCGCGGCCCGCTGACCTCCGCGTCTCCACGCCGCTCGTCGCCCAGGTGAACCCCTTCGACCTCCCCGCGCGGTCCGTGGTGCCCACGGTGGAAGTCGGGGCGAACGGGCCACGCCGTTCAAGTCGGAAGAAGTTCACTGATCCGGTCGGGACCGGCGCCGATTGCCGTCGGCGCCGGTCCCGATGCCGGTCCCGCCCGGGGCGGGGACCGGCCGGGTCAGATCGAGCGTCTCGCCAACGGCCGCCGCCGCGGCCCGCCCGGCGTCTGGGCCGTCCGGCGCACACTGTCGAGCTGCCCCGGTTGTGCGCCCGGATCGACGATCCGCGCGCCGGAATTCGAGTGCGGTTCGGCCGGCCGGCCCGGCTCACCGGTCACGGCACGTCGCCGCCATCCGGCGTTCTGGCCGAACCCGGCCCCGGCGGATGTCGGCTGCCCGGTACGGACCGATCCCGACTGACCCGCCCGGCCGGATGCCGGCTGACCCGCCCGGCCGGATGCCGGCTGACCCGCCCGGCCGGATGCCGGCTGACCCGCCCGGCCGGATGCCGGCTGACCCGCCCGGCCGGATGCCGGCTGACCGGCCCGCGTTGGCTGACCAATCCGATTCGGCTGACCGGCCCGGCCAGCCAGGCTGCCGACCGGACGCTCCCAGGTGAGCCGCTGGTTCGTCGGCCGGCCCCGGATCGGCGACGGCGGCGGGTCGACGGTCACGGAGATCCGGGACGGCGGCAACGGCGGCCCGGCCGACCGTGCCGCAGGGGTCGCGCCGGGACATCTCCATCGGTGGCCACACCGGCAGTACCGCCAGAGTCGGCGCCAGTCCCTTCGATGCCGTTCGGGCGTACGGCGTATCCAGCTCATCTCGCGACCCCCTCCGCGTCCGGTCTGGAGGCGGGGACCGCTCGTGCGGTGCCGGCTCCGAGCGGTCCCCGCGCGGGTACCGCTCTCCCCCCAGTAACGACCCCGGAGCGGTCCCGTCGGTGACAGTCTGGTGCAGAGGTAACTACTGTGGACGACGATCCGGCCTCTTTGCGCAGTTGAGCCACGGCGTACGCGTAGTCCCGAGTGGGCCGCGTAGCTGCCGACACATTCCGAGTGGAGGGTGCGTGATGGGCGCAGCGGTGGACCTCCTGGTCGAGGAGCTGATAGAAGCACGAACGTCCCGGGCCATGACCCAGGAGGAGTGGGCCCGCACGGTCAAGTTCTCTCCGACGCACGTCAGCTCGGTGGAGACGCGGCACCGGCCACCGACCGGCGACTACGTGGCCGCCGTGGACCGGGCGTTCCAGACCGGAGGCGCCTACACCCGGCTCCTGGTCAAGCTCGCCAGTTTCGACAGCGCGCCGATCTGGCTGCGGGACTGGATCGAGATCGAGCGGGAGGCGGTGCTGCTCCGCTGGTTCGAGCCGGCGTACGTGCCCGGGTTGTTGCAGACCGAGGCGTATGCTCGGGCAACCCTGGCCGGCGGCCGGTTCACCGCCGAGGAGATCGACCGGCACGTCGCCTCCCGGCTGGCCCGGCAGGCGATCCTCAACCGGGACGTCCCGCCGCAGCTCATCGCGGTGATCGACGAGGCGGTACTCCGCCGGCCGGCCCCAGAGCAGCCTGGGCTGATGGGTGAACAGGTGGAGCGGATCGTCGCGCTCGCGGAACTGGACCACGTCCAGGTGCAGGTCGTCCCGGCCACCACCGGGATCTACCTGGGGCTGGCCGGACAGTTCATCATCGCCGAGATGCCGGACGACAGCCGGGTCGGGTATGCCGACAATCAGCTCAAGGCACAGATAGTCGATCAACCGGGCGAAATTGCTAGACTAGTGCGAATGTGGGAAGTAGTGCGTAACTATGCTCTTCCCGTCAGACAATCGCTCGAACTGATCAAGGAAGTGTCGAAGATATGGACTTAACTGGGGCCCTTTGGCGCACGTCGACCCGGTCCGGCGGTAACGGTGGCGCCTGCGTCGAGGTGGCGGACAACCTGCCTGGGGTGGTCGCCGTCCGGGACAGCAAGGACCCGACCGGCCCGGTCCTGGCGTTCCGCCCCGACTCCTGGCGGATATTCGTCGACCTCGCCAAGGACCTCTGACCACCGCGCCACCTCGATGCTCCCGCCCCCTCGGGGTACGGGAGCATCGGCGTCTCCGGCACCGTGCCGACCGTTCCGGGTGTCCCGACGTCTCGACGAACACGCCGCGACGGCCACCGCGACAACCCCGCTCGACGGAGCCGGACCGGTGGGCGTGCCTCAGTGCTCGACCTCACGGGGCGCGTCGACGCTCTCCCGGGGCCGCGGGCGCTGGGCCGGCGTCTCGACGTGGGAGAACCTGATCGAGCCGGCGGCCAGGTCGGGATGGTCGACCTCCAGGGCCACCGCCGCCGCCTCCTCCAAGGTCAGTTCGGCGCCGGCCGCGTACGCGGTGTCGAAGGCCGTGTCGCCCATCAGGTTCCGCAGCGAAGCCTGCTCCTGGAGCCAGTACGCCCCGAACGTGCCCGGGGTGCAGCGCATCGCCGAGCGGGTGAGCTGGGCCGCGCCGAAGAGTCGCGCCGCCGACCTCGGGTCCCCGCCGCCGGCGCAGCGCACCGCGATCGCGTTGACCGTGTCGCAGGCCCTGGCCAGATAGCCGTAGCTCATCCGGGACCGCAACGCGACCACCAGGTGGTCGTGCGCGGCGACCAGGTCGCCCCGGGCCAGCGCCACCATGCCGAGCAGCATGTCGACGGAACGCTTGCCGCGCTCGGTCGGCCGGCCCGCCTCCACCGGCCGGGCCGCGCCGAGCAGCTCGGCCGCCTCGTCCAGGGCACCCCGGCGCCAGAGCAGCTCCGCCAGGCTGTAGACGGCGAGCAGCGCCTCACCGGCCACGCCCTCCGTCTCGGCCTCGGCGATCACCTCCCGGCACACCCGCTCGGCCTCGGCGAACCGTCCCATGTCGATCAGCGGCGCGGCCCGGCCGGCGAGTACCCGGATCAGCAGGCCCGCGTCGCCGGCCTGCCGGGCGGCCGACTCGGCCCGCTGCGAGAAGCGCAGCTCCTCCGCGAACTCACCGTCCGCGCCGGCATGCTGCGAGTGCATGTGGTACGCCGCCGCCAGCTCCGCCTCGGGGATCTGCTCGCCGGTCTCGGCGATCCGGCCGTAGAGCCGGAACAGCCACAACCGGCCCTCCCGGGCCAGCCCCCGCTCCCGCCACCACTCGTCCAACCCGCTGGCCAGTTGCAGCCCCTGCCGGGCGCTGCCACCGGTGACTGTCCAGCGCAGCGCGGCCCGCAGCTCGTCGGCGAGCGGGTCGAGCGCGTAGAGGGAGAGGGTGACCGGCCGGTCGTCCGGGCCCAGGTAGGCCCGCTGCAACGCGTGCAGTGACCAGGCCACGTGCCGGTCCCGGGCGGTCTGCTCCTCCCCCGCGTCGACCAGCCGGCGCGCCGCGTACGCCCGGATCGGGTCCAGCATCCGGTAGGTGCTGCCGGAGACGTTCGGCTCGGCCTGGATCATCGACTTGTCGACCAGCACCGACAGCGGGTCGAGCGGGTCGTCGTTGAGCAGCCACTCGACGGTGGCCAGGTCGACCGGGCCGGAGAAGACCGCCAGCCAGCGCAGCAGCCGGGCGGCCCGGGGGCCGAGCGTCCGGTACGACCAGGTGACCGTGGCCTGCATGGTGACGTGCCGCTGGGTGGCCGAGCGCTGGACCGCGCGGACGCCGACGGGTGGCGCCACCCCCCGGGCCGCCGCCGCCAGATCCACGGTGTCCTGCTGGTTGGCGACCCAGCCCCGGGCCGCCGCCGGGGCGGGTTCCACGTCGTCCCGGCCCGCGTCCAGGGCACCGAGTACGTCGTCCAGCCGTTCGGCGAGCTGGCTGGCGGAGAGTACCCGCAGCCGGGCGGCGGCCAGCTCGATCGCCAGCGGCAGCCCGTCCAGCCGGGTCACCACCCGTTGCAGGTCGGCCGACTCTGCCGGACCGGACCGGCGCCCGCCGCGGGCCGCCGCGGTCCGGTCGAGCAGCAGGGTCACCGCCTCGCTCGGACCGCCACCGGGTGCCGGGTCGACGGAGAGCGGTGGGATGCGCCAGATCACCTCGCCGGGCAGCCCGAGCGACTCCCGGCTGGTGGCGAGCACGCGTACGCCGCTGCCGCCGGCCAGCAGTCGCGAGATCACCTCGGCGCAGGCGGCCGGCTGGGCGTCGCAGGTGTCGAGCACGACCAGCATCCGCCGGGACGCGGCGAATTCGACAAGCGTCTCCAGCATCGGCCGGCCCGGCTCCGGCCGCAGCCCGAGGACCGCGGCGAACGCGAAGGCGACCAGTCCGGGATCGGTCACGGTGGCGATGTCGACGAACCAGACGCCGTCCGGGTACGACTCGACCACGCCGCCGGCCAGCTCGACCGCCAGCCGGGTCTTGCCGGCCCCGCCAGCGCCGACCACCGTCACCAGCCGGTGTGCGTCGATGAGCTGGTCCAGCTCCTCCCGCTCCGCCTTCCGGCCCACGAACGAGGTGACCTGGGTCGGCAGGTTGTGCGGGATCGCGTCGGCGGTGCGCGGGCGGGGGAACTGGCGCTCCAGCCCGGGGGCGACGAGCTGGAAGAGCCGCTCCCGGTCGTCGAAGCCGCGCAGCCGGTGCAGGCCGAGGTCGAGCAGGGAGGCTCCCGGCGGCAGCGGCGCGGCGTGCCTGGCGGTCGCGCCGGAGCAGAGCACCTGGCCGCCGTGCGCGGCGGCGGCGATCCGGGCGGCCCGGTGCACCTCGGCGCTGGCGTACTCGCCGTCGCGCGGCTCGGCCTGCCCGGTGTGCAGCCCCATCCGGACCCGGGGGGTGGCTTCCGGCGTCGGCCACTCGTGGTTGTTCAGCGCGCGCTGCGCGGCCAGCGAGGCGTCCAGCGCGGACGAGGCGTCGGCGAACGCGACGAAAAACGAGTCGCCCTCGGTGAAGAGTTCGGTGCCGTCACTGGCGGCCAGCGTCGCCCGCAGCAGGCGCCGGTGCTCGCTCAGCACCGGCCGGTAGCCCGCACCGAGCATCTGGGCCAGCCGCGTGGAGCCCTCGATGTCGGTGAACATGAATGTCACCAACCCGCTCGGCAGGTGGATCCGTGCTGACATGCCTGGAACCTCCCGCCCCCTGGAAGTCGCGTTCATGCTGCCGCATATTTACGGGTTGGCCCATCGTAGGAACGGACGGCGCGACCCCGTACCAAGGTGCTAACCGGGGACTGTGCGACGAAACCGACATCACGGTCGCGAGCTCTCCTCACTGAACCCTCTTCACCTTCTCCTGCGCTCGGCCGTGGCCGCAGGCGAAAGCCGGGCGCAGGCGCCGCGCTGTTCAGGTCGAAAGGTTCACTGTCCGGGACGGGAGGGGACCGGGTCCGGACCGCCGGGTTACGGCCTCAGCAGCCGCAACTCCCACCGCAGCAGCCGCCGCCGCTGGGAGCGGCCGGTGCCGGGGCGACACCGGCCCCACCGCGACCGGTGAAGGCGACCGTCGACAGTAGCTTGACCGTGTCGTCGTGCCCCTGCGGGCAGGACGCCGGAGCCGTGGCCTCGGCCATCGGCCGGTTCATTTCGAAGGTGTCGCCGCAGGCGCGGCAACGGAACTCGTACCGGGGCATACCAACAGCGTACGGCCAGACCTGACGTTCGACGGTCGATGGGTAATACTCGACGGGTGGCGGAGCCCGACGAGATTTCTACGACTCGACCACTGCGGCCTGCGGCGCCGGTTTTCGACGGGCCGCTAGCCAGCTCGGGTGCGGCCCCGGATCCGGACTTCGATCCACCGTCGGTGACCGTGCCGCGCCCGCGCGCGGAAGCCGAGCCCGTCCGGCCCACCGAGCCGGCGCCGGTCGCCACACCCGCCGAGCGGACGGCCACCGACGCCGAGTCGGTCTCGCCGACCGCGTCCGAGCCGGACCCGGCCGCCGATCGCACGACCGGCGAATCCGAGCCGGGCCCGGTCACCGAGACCGCGCAGGACCCGGTCGCCGGTTCCGGGTCGGACCCGGGTGTCGGCTCCGCGCCGGGCCCGGTCACCGGTCCCGAGGCGGATTCGACTGTCACGTCGGAAGGTGGGGCCGCCGCCGAAGCCGGCCCGACGACCGAGCGGCCGGAGTCCGCCGCCGGGCCCGAGCTGGCCACCGCCGCCGGGCCGACGGTGCAGCCGGCCACCGGTGCCGGGACCGAGGACGCCGCCGGGCCCGCAGGTGGGAGCACCGGCACGTCCGCGCCGACGGCCACACCGCCAGCGGCGGGCAAGCCGGGCGAGACGGCGATCGACCTCGACGTACCGGCGACCGCGCCGGCCGGGCCGAACCGGCGGATCCGAGCCCGGTTCGCGCACGCGGTCGCCCGCTGGCCGTCACCCGGGGCGGTACGCGCCTGGTCCAAACGGCCGAGCGGCCGGCTCACGCTGCCGGCGCTACTGCTCTTCGCCCTGGTCGCGGCGACCGGCGCCGCCGGCGCGTTCCTGCTCCCGGCCACCGCGCGCCAGGCCGGACCGGTCGGGCCGGGTGCCGCGTCGAGCCCGCCACCGCCCTCGCCGACCGTCCCCGGGTTCCCCGTCGGTCCGGCCGGGCTGCCCTCGGGGCTACCGAGCCCGCCAGCGTTCGGCACGCCCAGCGTGCCGGCGCCGCCCTGGAACGCGACCGGCGGGCGCCCCTCGGACGTACTCGCCGGCTGGGCCGCCCAGATCGGGCCCCGGGTCGGGATCTCCACGACGGCGATGCAGGCGTACGGCTACGCCGAGCTGCAGGTCGGCCAGACGGCGCCCGGCTGCCAGCTCCGCTGGACCACGCTGGCCGCGATCGGCCAGGTGGAATCCGCGCACGGGCGGGCGAACGGGGCGATCCTCGGTACGAACGGGATAGCCGCTCCGGAGATCATCGGCCTGCCGCTGGACGGCAACGGGGGCCGCATGCGGATCCTGGACACCGAGGACGGCCGGCTCGACCGGGACGCCACCTACGACCGCGCGGTCGGCCCGATGCAGTTCATCCCGACCACCTGGGAGGAGATCGGGGCCGACGCCGACGGCGACGGGGTGGAGAACCCGCACAGCATCGACGACGCGGCTCTGGCGGCCGGTAACTATCTGTGCAAGGGAGGCCGCAACCTGTCGGTCGCCTCGGACTGGTGGAGCGCCATCCTTTCCTACAATGACGTGCGGCCATATGCCCAATCGGTGTTCAACGCGGCCAACAAGTACGGCACGGACAGTCGGACTTAGCGTAATGTCCTCGACACATTGAAGAACTGGGCACTTTCGCCAGGCTGCGGTTGACGGCAAGCTAGACGGGTGATGGTGCGCGAGTGGGATCCCCGGACCGCCCCGGCCGCCGAGATCGAGTCCTTCCTGGACGCGATCAACGCGGTTTTCGCGGCCGACTTACCGGAGGACCCCCTGTGGGAGAACGGCCTGCTCCGGGAGTACCTCTGCGAGGTGATGCCCGGCGAACGCCGGATCTCCTGGATCATCCAGGACGAGCCCTCGGCCGACGGGCAGCCGGGGCGGATCCTCGGGCACACCCACGTACTCCTGCTGGGTGACATCGGTGTGCTCGAGGTGATGGTGCACCCGGCGGCCCGGCGGCGCGGGCTCGGCCGCAAACTGATCGCCACGGCGGCCCGGCGGACGTACCAGGAGGGCTTCCGTTCGATGGGCGTCGAGGTCATCGGCGACACGCCCGCGGTCGGGTTCTACGAGGCTCTCGGCTTCGCCCGGGAGTACGAGGAGGATCGCAGCGTGCTGCGGCTCGGCTCGGTCGACTGGGGCGCGCTCGGCGACATGGCCCAGGGAATCGGCACCGGATACCGTCTGGAGTTCTGCCCGGGCGGGCCGCCGGACGAGTTGATCGAGCCGTACGCCATGGCGAAGGCCGAGATGCGCGACATTGACGACGGTGACCTGGATCTACGGCCGAGTTCGTACGATCCGCAGCGCCTCCGGGACAGCCTGCACTGCCTGCACCGGCGGGGCATGAAGCCGTACATCGTGCTCGCGATCGAGGAGAAGACCGGGGTGGTCGCCGGACTCACCGAGGTCGTCGTACCGGCCCAGCACCCGACCCGGGCCGACCAGTACGACACCATCGTCGGCCAGGACCACCAGGGTTACGGCATCGACCGGGCGATGAAGGCGCGGATGCTCTTCGAACTGCGCTCGGCCGAGCCCAAGCTCTCCGAGGTGCAGACCTGGAACGCCCGGACCAACGAGGCGATGCGGGCCGTCAACGCCGACCTCGGCTTCCAGGCCGATCGGGAGTGGTACGAGTACGGCGTCGACGTGGCCGAGCTGGTGCACCGGCTGGACGCCGGCAACTGAGCCCGCCGGGCCGGACCGCCCGAACCTGGCACCGCGGGTACCGGACACTACCGCGCGCTGGCGCTGAGCGCTCAGTAGCGGTCGCGGAGCATCCGGGCCGCCTCGACGGCCCAGTAGGTGAGGATGATCTGGGCACCGGCCCGGCGGATCGACGTCAACGTCTCCAGCACCGCCCGTTCGCGGTCGATCCAGCCGTTGGCCGCGGCGGCCTCGACCATCGCATATTCACCGGAGATCTGGTAGGCGGCGACCGGTACGTCCACCTCGGCCCGGATCGCGGCGAGCACGTCGAGGTAGGGCAGGGCCGGCTTGACCATCACCAGGTCGGCGCCCTCGGCGATGTCGAGGCGTACCTCCCGGAGCGACTCGCGCAGGTTGGCCGGGTCCTGCTGATAGGTGCGGCGGTCGCCCTGCAACGACGACTCCACCGCGTCCCGGAACGGGCCGTAGAACGAGGAGGCGTACTTCACCGCGTACGCCAGGATGCCGGTGTCGGTGTGCCCTGCGGCGTCCAGCGCTCGCCGGACCACCCCGACCTGGCCGTCCATCATCCCGGACGGCCCGACCACGTGCGCCCCCGCCTCGGCCTGCGCCACCCCCATCTCGGCGTACGCGGCCAGGGTGGCGTCGTTGTCGACGGTGCCGTCCGGGGCGAGCAGCCCGCAGTGCCCGTGCGAGGTGAACTCATCGAGGCAGAGGTCGCTCATCACCACCGTGGCGTCGCCGACCTCGGCGATCACGTCCCGGATCGCCACGTTGAGGATGCCGTCCGGGTCGATGCCGCCGGAACCGGTCTCGTCCTTCGCGACCGGCACCCCGAAGAGCATGATCCCGCCGACGCCGGCGTGCACCGCCTCGGCCGCCGCCTTGCGCAGCGACTCCCGGGAGTGCTGCAGCACGCCCGGCATCGAGGCGATCGGCCTCGGCTCGGCCAGCCCCTCCTTGACGAACATCGGTAGCACCAGCTCCGCCGGGGCGAGCCGGGTCTCCTCGACCAGCCGGCGGATCGCCGGGGACCGCCGCAACCGGCGCGGGCGGATCTCTGGGTACGACATGACCACTCCTCACGGCCGACCGGCCGGCACCCGACCCGGCGTCTGCCGGGCCATCGGGACCGCCGACGGCCCTGTGCCGTCGATGGCGTCCTAGGACCGATGGTGCCTCAGAACCGAGCGTGCTTCACCACAGATGGCGCTACACAAATCCGACAGAGATTACCGAAACCGCAGCGCGGTCGGACCCTGGACCTTTGAACCCCGGCGCTGCTTCGCCGGCATCGCGGCCAGCTTCTCCCGCAGCTCCACCGCGTAGGACGCGAGCGCCTCGACCAGGTCCGGCACCGAGGCGTGCGCCGGCTGGGCGTCCACCCGCAGGCCGAACTCGGTGGCGGTCTCCGCCGTCTTCGGGCCGATCACCGCGACCACCGTCCGGGCGTGCGGCTTGCCGGCGATGCCGACCAGGTTGCGCACGGTCGAGGAGGAGGTGAAGAGCACCGCGTCGAAGCCGCCCGACTTGATCGCGTCACGGATCTCGGCCGGCGGCGGGGCCGCCCGCACGGTCCGGTAGGCGGTGACGTCGTCGACCTCCCAGCCGCGCTCGGTCAGCCCGGCCGCCAGGGTCTCGGTGGCGATGTCGGCGCGGGGCAGCAGTACCCGGCCGACCGGGTCGAGGATCTCGTCGTGCGGCGAGAACTCGGCGAGCAGCCCCTCCGACGACTGCTCCCCGGACGGGACCAGCTCGGGCTGGATGCCGAAGGCGCGTACCGCGTCGGCGGTCGCCTCGCCGATACAGGCGATCTTGACGCCGCCGAAGTGCCGGGCGTCCAGCCCGTGCTCGGCGAACTTCTCCCAGACCGCCCGTACGGCGTTCACCGAGGTGAAGATCACCCAGGCGTACCTGCCGTCGACCAGGCCCTTGACGGCCCGTTCCATCTGGGCCGGGGTACGCGGCGGCTCGACCGCGATGGTCGGCACCTCGCACGGGATGGCGCCGTATTCACGAAGTCGGGCGCTCATCACCCCGGCCTGCTCCTTGGTGCGCGGCACCAGCACCTTCCAGCCGTACAGCGGGCGGTTCTCCCACCAGCTCAGCTTGTCCCGGTGCGGGACACCGGCGCCCAGGGTGAGCACCACCCGGCCGGTGAAGCCGAGCGCGGCGGCGACGAAGCTGTCCACCGTCGAGGTGGTGGTGTACTGCGTCTCCCCGGTGCCGTCCCCGGTCACCGCGACCGCGGTGGAGCCGTCCACCCCCACCGCGAGCAGTCCGTCCCGGATCGCGGCCAGGTCACCGGCGTCCACCGCCAGCGCCAGCGAACCACGGCCGATTGCCGCCGCCAGCGCCTCGAAGTCCATCGCGGTGACGTCGTCCACGTCGGCGGCGGTGCGTACCCCGGACAGCGGTACCCCGGCGTAGGTGGCCACCCCCTCGGCCTGGCCGACCCCCGGCACCACCTCGAAGTGCACGGCGGTACGCGCCACCGCCTGCACCTCCTTGACCACCGAGTCGTGCCCGAACGGGTCACCGGCGACCAGGTGCACGGCGGTCAGCCCGGACCGGGCCGCCGAGAGCAGCACCTTGGCCACGTCCCCCGGCGCCCCCTCGGCCGGGGTGAACTGCGCGTCCTCCTTGGCCTCGGCCTTGACCGCCGTGAGCAGGGCCTCGGGAACGCTGCGGTCGTACACCACCTGGTCGGCGTCGATCAACGCGCCGTGCGCCCGGCGGGTCAGCAGGCCGGGGTCACCGGGTCCGGCCCCGACGAACGCGATGCGGCCTGCGGGCTTACGGGTGCCGATCATTCTGTAGCTCCAAAATGCTGGGTCCTCGCGCCGGATTCCTTGGGCGCCCCGAGGATCGAGTCGGCGCCGAGGTCGAGGAGTTCGGCGGCGAGCGCCTTACCGATCTCCGTCGCCTCGGCGGGCGTACCGGTGCGGGACAGCCGGATGTCACGGGTACCGTCCGGGCTGATCACCGCCCCGCGCAGGTAGATCTCATCGCCGTCGTCGCCCTCGGCGACTTCGGCGTACCCGGCGACCGGCGCACTGCACCCGGCCTCCAGGGTGGCCAGAAACGCCCGCTCCGCGGTGACCGCGGCCCGGGTCGGTGCATGATCGAGCACGCCGAGCAGCTCGACCAGTTCCGCGTCGTCGACCCGGCACTCCACCGCCAGCGCCCCCTGTGCGGGTGCCGGCAGCATCAGCATCGGGTCGAGAGTCTCGCTGATCTCGTCGGCGCGGCCCAGCCGGACCAGCCCGGCCCGGGCCAGCACCACCGCGTCGAGATCCGCCTTCGGGCCGCGTACCCGGCCCACCCGGGTGTCCACGTTGCCGCGGATCGGCACCACCGTGAGCTGGAGCCCGAGCGCGTGCAACTGGGCGATCCGGCGCAGCGCACCGGTGCCGACCGTGGCACCGGGCGGCAGCTCGGCGAGGGTGCGGCCGTCCTTGGCGACCAGCGCGTCGCGCGGGTCCTCCCGGGGCGGTACCGCCGCGATGTGCAGCCCGGCCTGACCAGCCGTCGGCAGGTCCTTGTAGGAGTGGACCGCGAAGTCGATCTCGTTGGCGACCAGGGCGTCCCGCAGCGCGGAGACGAAGACCCCGACGCCCAACCGGTGCACCGGGGCGCTGGACCGGTCGCCGGCCGTGACGACCTCGACCAGCTCGACCTGGCGGCCGGTCGCCGCCGTCACCGCGTCGGCGACCGCCCGGGACTGGGCGAGGGCGAGGGCGCTGCCCCGGGTGCCGAGCCGCAGCGCGGTCATGCCGGCACCCCGATCCGCCCGGCGAGGTCCGCCCACCCGGTGCCATCGGTCCGGCCGGCGCGGGCCTGAACCTCGGTCATCGTTCTCCTCCGGATTGCTGTCGGGGCACCGGGGCACGCAGGGCCGGACCGGCGCCGAGGTCGGCCTGGCCGCCGATCTCCGGCAGGCCACCGAGGCCGGGCAGGCCGGCGAGACCGGTCAACCGGCTGCCGGCCGGTACTCCGGCCAGCTCGGCGGCGGCCAGTTCCGGCACGGTGTCCGCCTGTGAGGTGACCGGCACCTCCAGGTCGAAGAGTTCCCGGAGCAGGGCGGCGTACTGGTCACCGCCGGGTTCGGCGGCGAGTTGCCGGACCCGTACCGTCGGCGAGTGCAGCAGCCGCTGCACCACCCGGTGCACCGTGTGGCTCACCTCGGCACGCTGGTCGTCGGTGAGGTCCGGCCGGCGCTGGGCGAGCCGGCGCAGCTCGGCGGTGACCACCTCGTCGGCCCGGGCCCGCAGCGCGGCCACGGTCGGCGCGACGTCCGCGCCGCGCAGCCAGGTGAGGAACGCCTCGACCTCGGAGCCGACGATCCGGGTGACGGCCGCGGTGTCGGCGGCGGCCGGGCCGATCGGCTGGGCCGCGGCCAGTCCGTCGATGTCGATCACCATCGCGCCGGGAAGTTCGGCGACCGCCGGCTCGATGTCCCGGGGTACGGCGAGGTCGAGCAGCACCAGCGGGTCGGGCCGGTCGGCCGCGCGCTCCCGCAGCGCCCGCTCCACCGTCTCCCGGGTGAGGACCGGCTCGATCGACGCGGTGGCGGCGACTACTATGTCCACTGTGGAAAGGGCGGTCGGGAGTTCGGCGATCGGCACCGCGGTCGCGCCGTACGCCTCGGCCAGCCGGAGCGCCCGGTCGTGACCCCGGTTGCTGATCCCCACCGGGCCGGCGCCCAGCCGGGAGAGCGTGGCCACGGCCAGCGCGCCCATCGAGCCGGCCCCGACCACCAGCACCGGGCGGCCCTCGATGGCGCCGCCGAGGTGCGTGGCGGCCAGGTCGAGCGCGGCGCTGACCACGTTCTGCCCGGCCCGGTCGATCTCGGTCTCGGCGTGCGCCCGCTTCCCCACCCGGAGCGCCTGCTGCATCAGCTCGTGCAGCAGCCGGCCGGGTGCCTCGGCCTCGCTCGCGGCATGGTAGGCGTCCCGGAGCTGGCCGAGGATCTGCGCCTCGCCGACGACCATCGAGTCCAGCCCGGCGGCGACCCGGAAGGCGTGCTCCACCGCCGCGCCGTCGTAGTGCACGTAGAGGTGGTTGGCCAGCTCGGCCGGGGCGGCCCCGGCGTGCCCGGCCAGTACCGCGCAGATGTCCCCCAGCCCACCGTGGAAGCCGGTGACAGCGGCGTAGACCTCGACCCGGTTGCAGGTCGAGACGACGACCGCCTCGCCGACGTACGGCTGGGCGAGCAGCCGGGCGAGGATCTCCGGCAGCTCGGTGCCGGCGACGGCCAACCGCTCCAGGATGGCGACCGGTGCGGTGCGGTGCGACGCACCGACGACAAGCAGATTCATGAGCCGACCGCCTCCGCGTTCGACCGGAGTGTCCCGGCGGGCGCTGCCTCGGTGGTACCGGTGGCGGCGAGCCCGCCGGGCAGGGCGGTCAGCCCTGCCGCACCGGCGCCGCCCAGGGTGCTGCCATTCGGTGTGCCCAGCGCGGCGCCCGGTCCGGGGGTCGCCGGCAGCCCGGTGAGCGCCGCCTTGCGGTGCTCGTGGAAGGAGAGGATCTGCAGCTCGATGGCGAGGTCGACCTTGCGGACGTCGACCCCGTCCGGCACCGCCAGCACGCACGGTGCGAAGTTGAGGATGCTGGTCACCCCGGCCGCGACCAGTTGGTCGGCGACGCTCTGCGCGGCGGTGGCCGGGGTGGCGATCACACCGATCGCGATGCTCTCCTCGGCGGCCACCTGCGGCAGCTCGTCGATGTGCCGGACGACCAGCCCGTTGATCACCTCGCCCAGCCGGGCCGGGTCGGCGTCGAAGAGCGCCGCGATCCGGAAGCCACGGCCGGCGAAGCCCGCGTACCCCGCAAGGGCGTGACCGAGATTACCCACACCGACCAGGGCGACCGCCCGGCACTGGGTGAGCCCGAGCACGAACTCGATCTGGTCGATCAACAGGGCGACGTCGTAGCCCACGCCCCGGGTGCCGTACGACCCGAGCTGCGAGAGGTCCTTGCGCAGCTTCGCCGAGTTGACCCCGGCCGCCGCCGCCAACTCCTCGCTGGAGACCGTGTCGTTACCGGTTTCGGCGAGATTGTGCAGGGCACGTAGGTATTCGGGGAGCCGGGCGACCGTCGCCTCAGGGAGATCCGGAAGCGCCGGCACGGCACCGGCGCGGCCGGGCGTGCCTACGGGGCGGTGCTGACTCATGCGACTCCGTGCCGTGCGATCTTCGACCAGCCGGACCGGCGGGTCGTTCCGGTGGACCCGCTGGCGGCCGCCATGACCGGCTGTGCTAGCAGGGCTCGTCGGAGTAACAGAGTAGGCGCTTGTGAAGACACGCACAAATCGCGATCTTGATAGACCGCGATAACGCCCCACCTGGGCCTCCACTTACAAGATCAGTTCGCGACCCAACCGGAGCCGTCACGGCGATTATTACCTAAGTCCGACTTATCTGACCAACTCGCCGCTACCGCGCCGGCCGATCGGCCAGCTCTTTCCGCCGAGCCAGCAATCACGATGCGCCGCGAATTTCCTGAACCCACCATTACATTTGACGACAAACCCTTGGCGCTCAGCGGATTGCCGGTTGCCGGACCTCCGACCCGGACGGCAACCGGGGAGCCCGGCCGGACGGGGCAGGACACGGTGGTGACGGCCGAGGGGCCCGCCGCCGTCGTCCCTCCCGGCGCTCGTCCTCGCCGCCGAGGGGCCGGGTGGCGCGCGGATTTCGTCCCGGGTGGGGACAGCCCTACCGTGAAGAGGCCAGCCGATGGGATGGGGACCGACCGCGCCGATGCCTAGCGTCGAGAACATGACCACGACCACCGCCACCAGCGTGGCCGCCGGTGCCGAACCCGGTGCCGGCCGCACCGTGCTACGCCAGCTCGCCATCGACTCCGGCTACGTGTTCCTCGGCCTCCCCCTCGCACTGGCGAGCTTCGTCGTGCTCGTCACCGGGGTCGCGCTCAGCGCCGGGCTGGCAGTGACGGTGACCGGGCTGCCGATCCTGGCCGGCACCCTCTACGCGGCCCGGGGGTTCGCCGACATCGAACGGCTGCGGATGCCGGCGGTGCTCCGGCAGCCCCGGGTACGCCCCAACTACCGCACCGCCGAGCCTGGGGCCAGCGCCTGGCGGCGGATCTTCGTACCCATCGCCGACGCGCAGTCCTGGCTCGACCTCGCGCACGGCTGGGTACGGCTGGTGGTGGCGCTCGGCACCTTCGTGATCACCGTGGTCTGGTGGGCCGGTGCGATCGGCGGCTCCCTCTACTGGGCGTATGACTGGGCGATCCCGCAGAGCCCGGGCGACGAGGGCCTGCCCGAGCTGCTCGGACTGGCTGACACCGCCGCCACCCGGATCGGGGTGAACACCGCGCTCGGAGTGTTCTTCCTGATCACCCTGCCCCTGGTGGTCCGGGGCTGTGCCCTGATGCAGGCCGGGCTCGGTCGCGCGCTGCTGACCGGAGTGGCGGAGATGCGCAACCGGATCACCGTACTGGAGGAGCAGAAGCGGGCCGCGGTCTCGGCGGAGGCCACCGCGCTGCGCAAGCTGGAACGGGACATCCACGACGGGCCGCAGCAGCGGCTGGTCCGGCTGGCCATGGACCTGAGCCGGGCGCAGCAGCAGCTCGACTCGGACCCGGAGGCGGCCCGACAGACCCTCGGCGAGGCGCTCGCACAGACCCGGGACACCCTCGCCGAGCTGCGCGCACTGTCCCGGGGCATCGCCCCGCCGATCCTGGTCGACCGGGGCCTGCCCAGCGCCCTGGCGGCGCTCGCCGGGCGCGGGCTGATCCCGGTCGAACTCGCCGTCGACCCCCGGCTCGGCACCGCGGACGGCCGGCCCGACCCGGCGATCGAGTCGACGGCGTACTTCGTGGTGGCCGAGGCGCTGACCAACGTCGCCAAGCACAGCCGGGCCACCGAGTGCTGGTTGACGGTGACCCGCGAGGAGCGGGCGCTGCGGATAGTGGTGATCGACGACGGCGAGGGCGGCGCGCACCTCTCCAAGGGACACGGCCTGGCCGGGCTCGCCGACCGGGTACGCGCCAACGACGGCACCCTGACCGTGCTCAGCCCGGTCGGCGGACCGACCGAGATCCGGGCCGAGCTGCCGTGCTGAGCGGCCCCGGCGTGTCCTCCGGCACCGCCCCGGCACCGGCCGGGGCCACGCCCGGCGGCCGCGAACGCCCACCGGACGGGCCGGCAGTGGTAGACAACAACACCATGCGCGTAGTGATCGCCGATGACGCGGTCCTCCTCCGGGAGGGTCTGATCCGCCTGCTGACCGAGCACGGCCACGATGTGGTGGCCGCGGTCGGCGACGGTACGGCCCTGGTCGAGGCCATCGTCACGCACCGCCCGGACGTCTCGATCGTGGACGTCCGGATGCCGCCCTCGCACACCGACGAGGGGCTGCGGGCGGCGGTGGAGGCCCGGCAGCGGGTACCCCGGACCCCGATCCTGGTCCTCTCCCAGTACGTCGAGGTGTCGTACGCCGACGACCTGCTCGCCACCGTCAAGCCCAGCGGCGGCGTCGGTGGGGGTGGGATCGGTTACCTGCTCAAGGACCGGGTGGCGGCGATCGACGAGTTCCTCGACGCGGTACGCCGGGTGGCCGGCGGCGGCACCGTGCTCGACCCGGAGGTGGTCGGCCAGCTACTCGTCCGGCGCCGCCGGGACGACCCGCTGCGACAGTTGACCCCGCGCGAGCGGGAGGTGCTCGGGCTGATGGCCGAGGGCCGGTCGAACACCGCCATCGCCCGGGCCCTGGTGGTCAGCGACGGCGCGGTGGAGAAGCATGTCCGGAACATCTTCACCAAGCTGCAACTGCCGCCCGACGAGGAGCAGCACCGCCGGGTCCTCGCCGTCCTCGCCTACCTGCGCGGCTGACCCGACCCGCCATGTTCCCGGTCAGTCCAGTTTGGCGGCCAGTTCGACGGCCTCGGTGAGCGAGTCGGCCACCGGCCAGCCGCCGGCACGCAGCCGGGCCGCATCGGTGAAACCGCCGGTGTAGAGGACGCAGCGGGCGCCCACCGAGTCGGCCGCCTCGGCGTCGTCGATCGAGTCCCCGATCAGCACCGCCGACGTCCCGTCGACACCGAACTCCGCGAGGTGCCGAGCCAGGTGGGCGGCCTTGCGCTCGCCGCCGACGGTGCCGCGCAGCCCGTCGACCCGGCGGAACACGGCGGTCAGCCCGTACCGGTCGACCGCCGGCACCAGCTCGTCGTGGAACCACATCGACAGCAGCGACTGGGTACCGGTCCAGGTCTGGATGGCCTTGGTGGCGTCGGCGGCCAGGTCGCAACTGGCCAGCCCGACCCGGTACGCCTCGTGGAAGAGCTGGTCCAGCCGGCTGAACTCCTCGGCGTCCACGGCCCGGCCCAGCACCTCGGCGTAGTAGTCCGCGATCGGCCGGCGGAACTGCGTACGGTGCTCCTCGGCGGTCACCTCGGGCCCGCCCGCACCGGCCAGGGCCACGTTGGTGGCGGCGACCACCAGGGTCAGGTCGTCGAGCAGGGTGCCGTTCCAGTCCCAGACGAGGTGCTCACGCATCCGAGCACGATACGCGGAGACCTCGACCGGACCGACGGCTGCGGCCGGGCGGCAGGGCGGGAAGTCACCGACGTCACACGCCGGCGCCGGGACCGTCGCGCGGGGCGGCCGGTTGGGGGAAAGCGGTCAGGTGCGGGGGGCGGTCAGGTCGCGGAGCAGGCGCTCCTCCTCGACCCGCCAGTAGCCGTGCTCGCGACCGTCGAGCAGCACCACCGGCAGCCGGTCGCCGTACTCCCGCTCCAGCTCCAGGTCGCCGGTGACGTCCAGCTCGGTCCACCGGTCCCCGGTCACCGCCACCACCCGGTCGACGGCCTCCTTCGCCACCTCACAGAGGTGGCAGCCGGGTCGGGTGATCAAGGTCAGCCGTGGCTCACTCGCCGTCACTCGCGCCCCTTTGCCGGATCACCGATCTGCGTACCCGGCCGATCGCGGAGAGCGGCAGGGACCCGACGAACTCTATCCTGCTCGGGCACTTGAACCGGGCCAGGCTACCGGCGCAGTGCGCGGCCAGCTCGGCGGTCGAGACGCTGCTCTCCGGGGCCCGTACGACGTACGCGGTGACCGCCTCCCCGGCCACCGGGTGCGGTACCCCGAACACCACCGACTCGACCACCTCCGGGTGCGCGCCGAGCACCCGTTCGACCTCCTGCGGATAGACGTTGAAGCCGTTGACCAGGATCAGTTCGCCGAGCCGGTCCACCAGGAAGAGGTCGCCCCCGGCGTCGGCGTACGCCACGTCGCCGGTCCGCCACCAGCCGTCCGGGTCCGGCCCGCCGTGCCCGTCGGGCCAGTAGCCGGAGAAGAGGTTGGCGCCCCGGACCACGATCTCGCCGGGGTCGGTGCCGGGCGAGGAGAACTCCAGATCGGGCTCGTCCGCGCCGTCCCCGTCGTCCGCCGGCTCGACGGTGGAGCCGTCCCGCCACAGTTCCTCGCCGTCGGCGGCGACGAGCCGCAGTTCGACACCGGGGATCGGCCGGCCGATCGAGTTCGGCTTCGCCGCCGGGCCGGAGAGCGTGGTGGTGAGCACCGGAGCGGTCTCGGTGAGGCCGTAGCCGACCTGGATCTGCCGGCCGGTCGCCTCGGCGAACCGGGCCGCGCCGCCGACGGCCAGCGGGGCGGCGCCGCAGATCGCGACCCGCACGGAGGCCATCGCGGTGCGCAGCGCCGGACCGGCCGGCACCCCGGCCGCCGCCGGGGCGTCCGGCAGCATCGTCCAACCGAGAAACATCGACGGTACGCCGACCAGCACGCTCACCCGGTGCCGGGCGACCACCTCCAGTACGGCGGCCGCGTCGAACCGGTCGACCAGCACCCCGCACGCCCCGTGGTACGCCACCGCGCCCAGCCCGGCGTTCAGCCCGTACGCGTGGAAGAGCGGCAGGGCCAGCAGCACCCGGTCGTCCGGCCCGACCACCGGCGGGGAGATCCGGCCGATCTGCTCGTGGTTGGCGAGCAGCGCCCGGTGGGACAGCATCGCCCCCTTCGGCTCGCCGGTCGTGCCGGAGGTGTAGAGCAGCACCGCAACCGCCTCCGGGTCTGGCCGGATCGGCCGGTCGGCCGGGTCGCCGCCCGGCACCACCCCGACGCCCGGGTCCGGCAGTGCGGTGTGCAGTTCGGTCAGTGCCGGCAGCTCGGCGCGGACCCCGTCGACCGCCACCCGGACCTGTTCGGTGCAGATCAGGACGCCCGCCGCCGAGTCGGCCAGGATGTGCCGCAGCTCCGGACCGGTCAGCGCCGGGTTCACCGGCACCGCGACCAGCCCGGCCCGCTGGGCGGCGAAGAACGCCACCGCGAAGTCGGGCGAGTTGGGCAGTGCGATGGCGACCCGGGCCGGATGGCCGTCGGCCGGCACTCCGAACCGGCCGCGCAGCGCTGCGGCGACCCGGTCCACCGCACTGTCCAGTTCGGCCCAGCTCAGTACGCCGTCCGGCCAGAGCAGTGCGGGTCGGTCGGGTCGACTGGCGGCGGCCAGGCGTACCCGGTCGGCCAGGGTGACCGCGGCTGGCTCGGCGGGGGTGTCCGGTCCATCCTGCACGGTCGCTGAGTCTGGCACAGAGCCGGGCGCGACGCGTACTCCGACCGCCGCCGGTGTGCAGCGGTCGCCCAACCGGCCATCCCGGACCCGCCGGTACGCCACACGCCGACGACGTCGGTGGAAGTTCTCTCGACGTGGAACTTCCCTCGACTTCTCCGCCTCCGCCGGGGTACGGTCCAGCAGACCGTAACGGGTTTCAGATATCGACCGCCCCGGCGCGGTGGACTGCTTCTAACACGTTCGCGGCGGCACGCCCAAGGCCGGCCGCGCATTGGCGTGTTTCCACGTTTTCCCTGCTCAGAGCCCTCGCCACCGTACTGTCAGGCATCTGACAACGCACAAGCTGTGCGCCCCGTTCGGGTGGCTTCTGGAAATACTTTGGCTCTGTGTAACGGACTTGCCGCACATGGGTGACGTTGGCCCTATCATCACTCGGGTCGGCTCACCCCTTTTGCCGTGAGTCGACACCCCTCAGCCCGAGGAGGCCGCCGTGCCTGTGAGAGCACTGCACCAGCAGCTGTGGGGCGTGTGCCGTCGTACGGCGCAGCCCGGAACTGCCGTGCCGGATCGCGCCGACCCCGGCGTGGGTACGGCCCCCATCGCGGCCGGCTCCCGGCGACCGGTCCCGCGGCCTCGGCCGGCCGGGGAGGTCCAGTGAGCACATACGGATACGTCGGCGGAGCGACCGGCGGCGCACCCCGGAACACCCGGCTCGCCCTGACCGAGGGCCTCGACCGGCTCCGCGTGTCCATGGACGACATGCTGAGCCTGGCGGTACGCGGCGACGGCGGCTCCAAGCGGACCCGAAACCGTCCACATCCGAACGAGACCCCACCCCGGCACAACACGCCGGGCGGAAACGCCCGCCCGGTCGGCGGCCGGGTGGCCAGTCCGACCCGGCCGGCCATGCCCGCCCAGCCGGGTGCCGCGACACCGCCGGCCCAGCCCGCGGTGTCCGAGACCGAGACCGCGGTGCTGCCGGTGGTGCCGGCGACCGAGAAGTCGACCGGTTCGGGCGGCGGCCCGCCGACCGGCTATCCGGACCGGCCGGACCCGTCGGATCCGGCCCGGGAGGTCTGGGCCCTGGTGGAACGGGCCCAGGCCGGCGAGCCCGAGGCGTTCGGCCTGATCTACGACCGGTACGTCGACACCGTCTTCCGGTTCGTCTACTTCCGGGTCGGCAACCGGCAACTCGCCGAGGACCTCACCTCGGACACCTTCCTACGGGCACTGAAACGGATCGGCAGCTTCACCTGGCAGGGCCGTGACCTGGGCGCCTGGCTGGTGACGATCGCCCGGAACCTGGTCGCGGACCACTTCAAGTCCGGCCGGTACCGCCTGGAAGTTACTACGGGTGACGTTCTGGATGCGGACCGCGAGGATCGGGGCCCGGAGGGGAGCCCTGAGGCGGCCGTCGTCGAGCACATCACCAACGTCGCCCTGCTGACCGCCGTCAAGCAGCTCAACCCCGAGCAGCAGGAATGCATCGTTCTGCGATTTCTACAGGGTTTCTCGGTGGCGGAGACCGCCCAGGCGATGGGCAAGAACGAGGGCGCGATCAAGGCTCTGCAATACCGCGCCGTCCGGGCGCTGGCCAGGTTGCTACCGGACGGATTCCAGCCGTGAGGCGCTGTGGCGGCCGCCGCCGACGCTCCGTGACTCCGCTCACTCTTCGTAGTATTTCCCGCCGCCCGCCCGTAACCGGTCGACCCCGCCGACCGTTTGTCCGGGTGCGACCGGCGGTTGGCCAGACATCCCTCCGGCCGGTCGGTCGGAGAGCGGATCCGGCCTCGGGCACCGTGGCCTGGTCCTGAAGTCAGCCACCGTCGTATCCGGACGGCGAGACGGGCCGACCGCAGCATCGCGACCAGCGAAGGGAGGTGTCGGCGGTGAGTTGGAAGACTTTCTACCGCCAACGCGCCGAGCGCTTCGCGCAGCTGCTCGACGAGGCCAACGGAGGCCCTCGCCATCACGTCCGGTCCCGGGTCGATGACGAACTGGCACAGCCGCTGGCTGTCGGGCAACGCCTTAGGGACGTGCAGTCCACCGTCGAGGTCGACCCCGACTTCCGGGCCGGCCTGCGCGCCATGCTCATCGCCACCGCCGAACGGGAAGGGATCGGCGCGACCGCCAGCGACGACGCCATCGTCGACGGCGGCGGCCAACCCGCCACCCGTCGGGCCAGTCAGCCCGCGTTCCGGGGACCACGTACCCGGGCTCGGGCCCGCGGCGCCGTCGTCATCGGGGTC
Organism: Plantactinospora sp. ZYX-F-223; assembly: GCF_039649625.1. Taxonomy (NCBI): domain Bacteria; kingdom Bacillati; phylum Actinomycetota; class Actinomycetes; order Micromonosporales; family Micromonosporaceae; genus Plantactinospora; species Plantactinospora sp. ZYX-F-223. The sequence goes on from NZ_JBDJAV010000020.1 coordinate 153,222, forward strand.
GCGGTCGGCGCGATCGCGGTCTCCGGGATGTCCGCCGCCAGTGAGAACGCGGTACCCGGCGACGCCCTGTACGGCATGAAGCGGCACACCGAACGCGCCCAGCTCGCCCTGGCCAGCTCCGACCTGAGTCGCGGGCAGCTCTTCCTCGACTTCGCGCGTACCCGGCTCGCCGAGGCGGTCGCGGTCGGCGGGCAGAACTTCGGCTTCTCCGCCGTCCTGGAGGACATGGACGCCGACACCCGGCAGGGCATCAAGCTGCTGACCAGCGCGGCGGTGCAGCGCCAGGACCCGGCCGCGCTCGACGCCGTGGACACCTTCCTGCGCCAGCAGCGCCCGCAGGTCGCCCGCCTCTTCGAAGACACCACCCGGGCCACCCGCAGCCGGGCCAACGAGTCGCTGAAGCTCCTCGACGACGTGCAGGACCGGTCCGAGAGCCTCCGGGCCGCGCTCGCCTGCGGCGTCGGCGCGATCGGCCGGAACGACTCGATCGGACCGCTTCCCCGGACCTGCCCGGTCAACCGTGGCCCGGCCGGTACGCCGTCGGACGCGCCGCCCCCGGCGGCCGAGGGGGACGGTGGCAGCCGTACCCCGGAGGAGCCGCCGCGTGCCCCGGACCGCACCTCGGCACCCAGGCCACCGGCGCCGACGCCCAGCCAGGACCAGCCACCGGCGGTACGGGACCGCAGCACCACCGAACCCGTGCACCGGGTCGGCGGCTGACCATCGCCCGCACCGGCCCGACTGTCCCGGACTCCGGGTGCGCCTCGGCGGATCCGGCTACCCTCGCTGTGTACCCGTAGCGAGGAGGTTCCCGCGTGGCCCGGGCCCGCAAGGTGACGGTCAGCACCGACGACCACGGTCACACCGCCGGCTGGGCCGACGCGGGGCCGGACGCCCCACCGGCGGATTCGGCCCGGACCGACCCCCGGGCCGCCGCCTTCTTCGACGTGGACAACACGGTGATGCAGGGCGCCTCCATCTACTGGTTCGCCCGTGGCCTGGCGGCCCGCAACTACCTCACCACCGGTGACCTGGTCCGGTTCGGCTGGCAGCAGCTCCGGTTCCGGGTGCTCGCCGTCGAACACCCCGGCAGCATGTCCCGGGTCAAGGAGGCGGCGCTGGCCTTCGTCGCCGGTTGGCGGGTCGAGGACGTCGAACGGCTCACCGAGGAGATCTTCGACGAGCTGATGGCCCCCCGGATCTGGGCCGGCACCCGGGCCCTGGCCCAGCAGCACCTGGACGCCGGTCAACGGGTCTGGCTGGTCACCGCCGCCCCGGTGGAGATCGGCCGGATCATCGCGGCCCGGCTCGGCCTGACCGGCGCGCTCGGTACCGTCGCCGAGATCCGCGACGGGGCGTACACCGGGCGGCTGGTCGGCGACCTGATGCACGGGCCGGCGAAGGCGGACGCGGTGGTCCAGCTCGCCATGGTGGAGGGGCTGGATCTGGATCGGTGCGCAGCCTACAGCGACTCCGCCAACGACCTGCCGATGCTCTCCGCCGTCGGCCGGGCGGTGGCGATCAACCCGGACGGCACGCTGCTCCGGCACGCCCGGGAGCGCGGCTGGGCGGTACACGACTTCCGGACCGGGCGGAAGGCGGCCCGGATCGCCGTACCCTCGACCGTGGCCGCCGGGCTGGTGGCCGGCGCGGTGACGGCGGGGCTGGCGATGCGCCGCCGGCTGACCCGGTAACCGCCTCCGGTCGGGGTGCCGCTCAGGGGCCGAACGGGTCGGGCCGCTTCTCCAGCAACTGGTGCAGGGTCTGCTGGATGGTCTCCCGGACCTGGTCGGCGAGGTTGAAGACGACCAGCGGATCGTCGGCGGAGTCGACCAGGTGATCGGTGGGGATCGGCGGGCAGAACTCGATCAGCCACTTGCTGGGCAGCGGCACCGCACCGAGCGGGCCGAGCCACGGGAAGGTCGGCGTCACCGGAAAGTACGGCAGCTTGAGCAGCCGGGCCAGCGGCTTGATGTCGGCGAGCATCGGGTACGTCTCCTCGGCACCGACGATCGCCACCGGGATGATCGGCGTCCCGGTGCGGAGCGCGGCGGAGACGAAGCCGCCCCGGCCGAACCGCTGCAGCTTGTAGCGGTCCGCGTAGAGCTTGCCGACGCCCTTGAAGCCCTCGGGGAAGACGCCGACCAGCTCGCCCCGGCCGAGCAGCCGCTCGGCGTCCGGGTTGCAGGCCACGGTGCCGCCGGTCTTGCGGACCAGCTCGGAGACGACCGGCATCCGGAAGACCAGGTCGGCGCCGAGTAGCCGCAGGTAGCGGTGTTTCGGGTGCCGGTCGTGCAGCACGGCCGCCAGCACCAGCGCGTCCATCGCGACCGTGCCGGAGTGGTTGCCGACCACCAGCCCGGCACCGTCGACCGGCAGGTGGCGCACGCCGTAGACCTCGGTGCGGAACCAGTCGCGGTAGAGCCGGCGCAGCACCGGATGGAAGACCTGGTCGGTCAGCTCGGGGTCGAAGCCGAACTCGTCGACCTCGTACTGCCCGGAGAGGCGCCGGCGCAGGAAGGCCAGCCCGGCGGCGACCCGCCGGTCCCAGACGTCACCCGGCCGGTCGGGCACCGCCGGCCCGGTCGGGCCGGACCGGCGCCCGTTGCGCCGCGCCGACCGCTCCAGCTCCGTACCGTCGTACTCCGCAGGCGCGGAGTATCGCCGGTCCGGGATGTTCCCCAGATCGTGCCGCGCCGCTGCGTTCTCGCCGTTTCCGGTGCCGGTGGGCCGCCGGTCGTCGCCGGTCACCGGCCACCCCGCTCCGCCGGTCCGGCACCGTCGACCGCGCCGAGTTGGGTGATCCGGTCCCGGACCGTGGCCCGGGTGTGCCGGATCCCGTCCATGATCACCTGCTCGGCCCGGCGGAGCTGCTCCGGCCCGAGCACCGTCCCGTCGCTGTGGCTGGCGATGAACTCGTCAAAGGCGGCGGCGGTGGAGCGCGGGGTGAAGCCGTACTCCGTGGTCAGCCTGGTGGTGTCGACCACCCGGCCGTGCACGAACAGGTCGACCTGGTCGAGTCCGTAGCGGGCGAAGCCCAGCACCCGGGCGAGCCCGGCCGCGCCGGAAAGCCCCGGCTCCACCACCGGCAGGGCGACCCGGCCGGCCCGGCGGATGGCCTGGGAGAGCGCCAGCACTCCCGGCCCGGCGACGTTGTACGTCCCGGGGTGCTCCTCCACCACCGACCGGTGCAGCACCTCCAGCACGTCGTCGAAGTGCACGAACTGGAGCCGGGGGTCGCGACCGAGCACGGTCGGCACCACGGGCTGGGCGAAATACCTGGTCAGCGTGGTGTTGGCCATCGAGCCGATGAACGGCGCGAAGCGCAGCACGGTGGCGGTGACGTCGGGGCGGCGCCGCCGGAAGCCGCGGACGTACCCCTCGATGTCGAGGATGTCCCGGGCGAAGCCGCCACGCGGCACGGCCCGGGGCTCGGTGTCCTCGGTGAAGACAGCCGGGTCCCGGAACGACGCCCCGTAGGCGGCGGTCGACGACCGGACGACCAGCTTGCGCAGCCGGGGCGCCCGCTGGGCGGCGGCGAGCAGCTGCATCGTGCCGATGACGTTCTGCTCCTTCATCGCCGCCCGGCCGCCGTGCTGCGGATCAGCCGCGGTGACCAGCGCCAGGTGCACGACGGCGTCGGCACCCAGCTCGTCAATGATGGTGCTCACCGCGCCGGCATCGGCCCGGACCCGCTCGACGCCGTCGAGCAGCCCCGCGATCTCGTCCGCCGGTTCGTGCACGTCGAGACCGACGACCCGGGCGATCCGGCCGTCGGCGACGAGCCGCGCCGCGACGTGTGCACCGAGGAACCGGCTGACTCCGGTCACCACGACGACCCCCGGCGCACCGGGGGTGCTACCGGGGGTCACCTCGCGCTCCGCGCGGGACGACCCGGGCCGGGCCCGGACCGCCGCGACGTCGTCACGTGGGCCTCCGAAGGTCGACAGCTGACCGGCTCACCGCCGGCCGGGCAGGCGCCCGGCCGGGGTCACTTGCCGAGACGGCGACGCTGGACGCGGGTCTTGCGCAGCAGCTTGCGGTGCTTCTTCTTGGCCATGCGCTTGCGGCGCTTCTTGACCACCGAGCCCATACGACAGCCCTTCTGATGCGACGTGCTGATCGGACCGGCCTCACCCGCGGGTGCGGCCGGCTACCGAGCTGGACAACGGACCGGGCCGGCACGACGGGCTCGCACCCATCTCGGCACGTGGCCACGGTCGCGGTCCAGACTAGCCCTCGGCCGTCAGCCGGACCAAAGCGCCCCCACGAGGAACCGCCCGGAGCGCTCCGGAACCGTCGCGACGCCACCGCTCAGCGGTCAGGCGGTCTCCTGAAAGGCACCGCGCAGATAGTCGTGCACGGCGTGCTCCGGCACCCGGAACGACCGGCCGACCCGCACCGCCGTCAGCTCGCCGGAATGCACCAGCCGGTAGACCGTCATCTTCGAGACCCGCATCAGCGTCGCCACCTCGGCGACGGTCAGAAACCTGACCTCCGGCATTCGGCTGTCCGGCTGTGGTGATCCTGCCATGGCTCACCAACCCATCCCAATCCCCGGCGCGTACCGCCCGGCGGGATGCTTCCGCGCCGCCGCTACGCGCGTGTTACCAGTACGGTAACGGGACGGCTGTGACCGGCGCGATCCCTTCGGGCAATTGATCATCACTGGCACGCGGGTCGACGGGTGGGAACGGGCAGTTCACGCCCGAAGGGGTCATTCGGCGCGGAGCGCGATCACCGGGTCCAACCGCCCGGCCCGCTGCGCCGGTACCACCCCGAAGATGATCCCGACCGCCGCCGAGACCCCGAACGAGAGCGCCAGTGACCACCAGGTGACCACCGCCGGTACCGGGGAGAGGGCGGCCACCAGCAGCGCGGCGCCCACCCCGAGCCCCATCCCGAGCACCCCGCCGAGCGCGGTCAGCAGCACCGCCTCCAGCAGGAACTGGATCCCGATGTCCCGGGGACGGGCGCCGACCGCCTTGCGCAGCCCGATCTCCCGGGTCCGCTCGCGTACCGAGACCAGCATGATGTTGGAGACCCCAACGCCGCCGACCAGCAGCGAGATGCCGGCGATCGCCGCCAGTACCCCGGTGAGCACCCCGAGGATGTCCCCGAGTACGCCGAGGATCTGCTCCTGGGTCACCGCGCTGAACTCGGTCTCCGGGTGCCGCCGGGTCAGCTCGGCGACGACCCGGGCCCCGAGGTCGTCGATCTCCTCCCGGTGCGGCGCCTTGATCGCGATCCCGTCGATCCGCTGGGTGCCGTAGAGCCGGTGCGCGGCGGTGACCGGGATGTGCACCTCGTCGTCCCGGTCCACTCCGAGGCTCTGCCCCAGCGGAGCGAAGACCCCGACCACCCGGAACCGTACGCCGGCGATCGCCACCTGCTGCCCGACCGGCTCCCGGTCGCCGAAGAGGGTACCGGCGACCGTGGCGCCGAGCACCGCCACCCGGCGACTGGTGTCGACATCGGACGAGGTCAGGTAGCTGCCCCGGTCCAGTTCCCGGACGAAGACCTCGGGCGTGGTCTCCAGTACGCCCTGCACGGTGGTGAACGCCGAGCGGGTGCCGGCGCGGACCGTCTCACCGGAGGTGACCGTGACCGCCACCCGGCGCGGATCGCCGACGACCCGGTTGACCGCCTCGACGTCGGCCAGGGAGAGCCGGGAGACCGCCGGTGCCGCGCCGAAGTCGAGCCGGCCGGGCACCACGACGAGCAGGTTGGAGCCGAGCCCCTCGACCTGCTGCTCCACCTCCCGCTTGGCGCCGGTGCCGATCGCGACCAGCACCACCACGGCGGCCACCCCGATCACCACCCCGAGCATGGTGAGCATGCTGCGCAGCCGGTTCGCCGCCAGGGCGTCCAGCGCGACCCGCCACGCCTCGGCGATCCTCACGAGCCGCTCCCCGCCCCGGCAGCCGGCCCGTCGGCATGGCCGGAGCCGGCTCCGCCCGACCCGCGGCGTCCGGTGGCTTCGGTGGCGCCACCGAAGCCACCGGACGGGTGCCCCGAGTCGCTTCCGGACGCTCGTCGGGGCTCCGCGCTGGGAGCGGGATCTACTATCTCAGGCGCCCGCCGCGCCGCCGGCACGACCGTCGCCGAATCCGGCCCGGCCGCCGGTGGTAGGCCCGTCGGTTCCGGCTCCACCGGCGGTGTGACGAGGAGGCCGTCGCGCATCGTGACCTGCCGGTGCGCCCGCTCGGCGACCTCCCGGTCGTGGGTGACCAACACCAGCGCCACCCCGTCGGAGGCGTTCAACTCCTCCAGCAGGGTCAGCACGGACTCGCCGGTCGCGCTGTCCAGGTTGCCGGTCGGCTCGTCGGCGAGCAGCAGGACCGGATCGGTGACCAGGGCCCGGGCGATCGCCACCCGCTGCTGCTCACCGCCGGAGAGCTGGTTGGGCCGGTGGTCCAGCCGGTGCCCGAGGCCGACCCGGCCCAGCATCGCCGCCGCCAGTTCGCGCCGTCGCCGGCCGCCGATGCCCCGGTAGACCAGCGGCAGCGCGACGTTGTCGAGTGCGGAGGTCCGGGGCAGCAGGTGGAACGACTGGAAGACGAAGCCGATGGTCTCGTTGCGCAGCGTGGCGAGTTCTCCGGCGTCCAGCGTGGCGACGTCCCGGCCGCCGATCACCAGCCGGCCGGTGGTGGGCCGGTCCAGCCCGCCGAGCAGGTGCATCAGGGTCGACTTGCCCGACCCGGACGGGCCGACCACCGCCACGTAGTCACCGGCGGCGATGGTCAGCGAGACACCGCGCAGCGCGGTCACCGACACCCCGCCCAGGTCGTACGTCCGGACCAGGTCGACCGCCTCGACCGCCACCCCGGACCGCCGGGTCGGTCCACCGGTCGCGACGTCGCCGGAGCTGCCCACCGGCGCGGCGGTCACCGGATCCTCCGCGGAGAGGAAGTCAACGTACCCGCTCTCCGGGGCGCACCTGGTCGCCGCCGCTGACCACCACCTGCTGGCCCGGCTGCACCCCGCTGACGATCTGCACCAGGTCCTGGCCCTGTACCCCGACCGTCACCGGCACCTGCTCGGCGATCCCGTCCTCGACCACCCAGACCGCGTCCCGCCCCTGCGCCGAGTGCACCGCCGCGGCCGGTACGGTCACCGCGCCGGCCGCCTCCCGGACCCGCAGCCGGACCACCGCGCTCATCCCGGGGCGCGGCGCCGGGGCGGCCCGCCCGTCGGCGAAGCGCCCGGGGCCGAGCGAGAGCCGCACCCGGTACGAGACACCACCCCGGGCCGACGCGGTCGGCAGTACGTCGACCGAGCGGACCCGGGCCGAATATTCCGCTCCGGTGGCGGCGTCCAGTTCCACGCTCGCCGGCACCCCCTGGTTGACCAGCAGCACGTCGGTCTCGTCCACCTCGGCGACCAGCCCGAGGTCGGTCAGGTCCACCACGGTCAGGATCGGGGTGCCCGCGCTCACCCGGCCGCCGACCGGCACCGCGCCGTCGACGCCGGCCACCGGGGCGGTCGGGTTGCCCCCGCCGAGCGCCCCGGTCGGATCGACCCCGCCCGGGGCACCCAGCCCACCGGTCGCGCCGAGTAGTCCGGCCAGCGCGTCGGCCGTACCGGCACCGGCAGCCGGCGAGGCGGGACCGCCGAGCTGCACCACCCCGCCGATCGGTGCCCGCAGCACGAGCGCGTCGACGGTCGCCTTCGCCAGGTCGTACGCCTGCTCGGCCTGGAGACGCTGGGCTGCGGAGAGGGCCCGTACCGCGGAATTCAGCCCGGCGACGCCGCGCTGGACGGCGCGTACCGCCGCACCGGCGGTCTCGGCCGCCGCCTCGTACTGCCGCTCCGCGATCCGGATCTGGGCGAGCAGCGCGGCCCGGGCGGCCGGGTCGGTGAGCTTGCCGGCGGCGTCCCGGGCGGCCCGGAACGCCTGCGCCGCCGCCCGGTCGGTGCCACGGCGCAACCGGGACAGGTCGGTGCCGCCGCCGACGCCCCGCCCGGCGCTCCGCGCCGCGTCGAGGGCCCGGCGGGCCTTGGCCAGCCGGTCCCGGGCCGAGGGCGAGTCGACAACCGCGAGCACCCGGCCCGGCTTGACCAGGGCACCCGGCCTGACCCGCAGCTCGGCCAGGGTGCCGTCGGCGGGTGCGCTCAGGGTGGCCGCCGCCCGCGCGGTCACGCTGGCCGGCGCGTCGACCAGTTCAGCGACGTCGGCCCGCTCCACACTGGCCAACCTGACCTGGTCGTCGGACTCACAGGAGGCCGCGGAGAGGCCGAACAGGATGGTGAGGGCGAGGAGGGCGGCGGAGATCACGGAGTGACGGGGCCGCGGTGCTGCGGGCAGGCGCGGCGGAGAGGCGCGACGCACGCCGCCATGGTACGAGGTGCCACCCGCACCGGCCGGCAGGACGCGCGGGCCGCGAGCCCGCTGAGCTGCACCTGATCAGGAGGCGGTCCTCTTCACGTACGCCACGCACTCGTCGTGCAGCTTCGACCAGTCCTGACCGAACGCCTCCTGGGACGCCTCCTCCTCCGACCGGCCGTCGTGCACCACCAGCTTGAAGAAGGTGAGTACGTCCTTCTCGCCGAACCGGTCGACGAGATGCCGGACGGCGAGGTAGCCGACGCCGTAGCTGCCGGCGACGTGCCAGTCCTCGGAGCGGTCGCTGGGCGCCACGTCCGCCAATTCGCCGTTCCAGCCCGAGTTGACCAGCCGGTCGACGTCGTCGAGGCTGCCGTACCGGCTCGCCGCCCGGCCACCGGCCGCCGCCTGTTCGGCGATCCCCTCCACCAGCCACCAGGCGTCGTCGGGGATCCGGTCGGCGCCGGCCAGCGAGGAGGCGTGGGTCAGCTCGTGCCGCATCAGGTCGGCGTACTGGCCCGGCACCACGGCCTTGGAGTTGAGCACCAGGTCGTACTGGTCGCCGCCGACCGGTACGGCGTATCCAGCGGTCCACTCCGGACGGTTGCCGCCGTACCAGCGGCTCCACTCGTTCGGGCCGGCGTAGAAGATCAGGTAGCGCTCCGGTGGCTTGCCGTCCACGGCGTACCGGTCGGCGACCCTGGCCGCCCGCTCCCCCTCGCGCAGCAGGTCGGGCAGCCGGTCCCGGAACGCCCGGGGCGCGGCGACCAGGGTGCGTTCGCCGATCGAGGCGACCAGCTCGTCGCTCTCCCAGGGCCGGGGCCGACCCGGCCCGCCGGTCTCGTCGGTGTCGATCGCGAACAGCCGTGGCTGGCCGACGACGTCCTTCCACCGGGTGACCATGGTGATCTCGTTCGGCTCGCAGGCCGGGCTGACGAAGCAGTGCGAGAGGGTGAGGTTGGCCCGCCACTCGCCGGCCGTGTTGAGCTCGCTCACCCGGCCCAGCAGCTTCGGCTCCCACTTGCTCACCCGCATCGCCCGCAGTGTCCGGAAGTCGCGCCGGAGTTGCCGGGCGATCGGCGTGTTCGGCTCGGCGAGCCCGACGTAGCCGTTCTCGTCGCCGCCGAGCAACGCCTTCGCCTGCGCGTCGAGCAGGCCGCGGATCTGCGCGGTGAGCCAGTCGCCGGTGACCGAGGGCGGGTCGCCGGCCTTCGGGCTGGCGGCCGCCCCGGCACCGGCGGCCGGGCCGGTCGGCCCGGACGCCCGGTCGAGCAGCACCGCACCGATCGCGACCGGGACCGCGCAGAGCAGCAGGGCCACGACGGTCCCGAGCCCCACCCAGAGCGGCCACCGGCGGCGGCGCGGCGGCGGAACCAGCCCGGCCGGTGGCGGATAGCCGCCGGGCATCGGATAGCCGCCCGGCATCGGGTACCCGGCCGACGCCGGATAGCCGGGCCCCGCCTGGTAACCGACCGGCCCTGGCGGGTACCGGCCGGCCTGGTAACCGGCCGGCTGGTAGCCGACGGGCAGCTCCGCACCAGCCCCGTGACCGGCAGCCTGGTAACCGGTGGGCGGTGCCTCCGCGCCCATCCCCGAACCGGCGGGCTGGTAGCTGGCGGTCGGCTCGGCCCCAGCACCGTAGCCGGCGGGCTGGTGACCGGTAGGGGTGGGCTGGTGGTGGCGCGGGTCCTGCCGGTAGCCGGTGGGCTGCACCGGATAGCCGGCGGCGGCCGGCGGGAGGCCGTGCGCGGCCGGCTCCGGCTCCGGGGGCGGGTAACCGCCGGACGGCGGGTACCCGGAAGGCGGGTGATCGGCCGGTGGGTAGCCGATCTGCGGCTGGTGGTCGGCCGGTGGGCGGTCGCGGTACTCCCCGTCGGTCACCGCCGGAGAGTACGACCAATCGTCCAGCCGTGGAAACCTGCCCTCACCGACCCGCGCACGACCCGGCCGGCTGTGCCGCCGGCCGGAAGTCCGGCCGCTCCGCCGCGGCCCGCCAGCAGTGCCGCGCCGAGCCGAGCAGCAGGCCCGACGAGACCGCCCAGCCCATTCCGCCGACCAGCGCCTGCGCACCCCCGTCCCCCGGCGGCAGTACGGCCAGCAGCACGCCGCAGACCATGGTCACCCCGACCACCACCGATGCGAGTACGGCGGTCACCCGGATCGCCGCTGGGCGGACGTCGAAGTGCCGTGGCCCCCAGCGCAGCAGGATGGCCGCGACGAGGGCGGTGCCGAGGGCGAGCCCGGCGAAGGTGTCCGTCACCCGGGCCAGCCACAGGTACGCCGCCCCCGGCTCGACGCCGTCCCAGAATTGCTGCCAGCCGCCGATCCGACCCAGCAGCTCCGACGCGCCGTACTGGGCGCCGAGCACTCCGACGAGCAACAGCGCGGTACGCCGTCCCTGTGCCACCGCCAGTACGTCCTGGAGTCCCGCCGCGATCCGGTCGGCCGTGCCGAACTCCCGGACGGCCAACCGCTGCGCCTCCGGCTCGGTCAGCCCGGCGTGCCGGTACCCCTCGGCGGCATCGACCAGCGCGTCCCGGATCTCGGCCAGCATGTCGGCCCGCAACCGGACGGAGCCGCGCAACCGGTCACCAACCGCGGAGACGTAGTCGTCGATCGGGGCGGTCACCGCCCCAGTCTCGCTGCCGCACGGGTGAAAGGCCATCCGGAGCAACCCTGCCGGAGGAACCCTGACCCGGATAGGGCGGCTTTACGGCCGTGACTACCCCAACGCGACGGATGAGCGTGATGGGTTCGATGTACGAATCATGCCTGGACCAGTCAACTCAGACAGGAAGAGCGGTACGTCCGCCGAGTAGCCATCTGCTTTTTTCTGCCCGAAATGGGATTGCCACGGTCTGGCCCGCATCTATCCGGTTAGCGCTTTTCAAGCGTGGACCGGCCCTAATTCCACTGGTTCGTGGGTTTTCTTCATATAGGCCCGCGATGCACTGAACGGCACCGTACGGTGACGTTAAGTGGCTACAACCTATTTGTGGCCCTCCGCGCCCCAGATGGTGCGGCCGTGTCTTGTATTCGAAAGGCAGGGAGCTTGATGTCCGAATTCCAAGGGAGCCACGTGGATCCCGGTCAGCCCACGGCGCGGCCAAAAAGGCGGCGGTCCCGGTGGTTCTTAGCCGGGGGCATCGTCGCTGGCAGCCTGGTAGCTGGCGCGGCTGGCCTGGCCGGGGTGGCCACGTTGGCCGGCGACAAGGGTCTGGCAGACGTGGACCTGGGACAGTTGTCCGTCGTCGCCGCCGAGAACGACAAGGGCGACAACGGCAAAGACCAGGGCAAGCACGAAGATCCCAAGGACCAGAACGGCAAGCACGAGGGTGGCGGCGACTCCCAGGGCGGCAACTGGCAGGACTACTGCAAGCCCGGCGGCTGGCAGGGCCACGGCGACAAGAAGGCCGAGGACCAGAAGGCGAAGCCCGAGGAGTCGAAGGACCCGAAGGCGGGGCCGACCGCGACCAAGGACCCGAAGGCCGGACCGGCCGCCGAGTCCAAGGACCCGAAGGCCGGACCGACCGCGACCAAGGACCCGAAGGCCGGACCGGCCGCCGAGTCCAAGGACCCGAAGGCCGGACCGACCGCGACCAAGGACCCCAAGGCCGGACCGGCCACCGGGTCCAAGGACACCAAGGAGAACCACGAGGACTCCAAGGATGCCAAGGAGAAGCACGAGGACTCCAAGGACTCCAACGGTTCCGGGTCGCAGGGCGGCTCCGGCTGGCAGGGCGGCTCGCAGGGCGGCTCGGGCTGGCAAGGCGGCTCGCAGGGCGGCTCACAGGGCGGCTCCGGCTGGCAAGGCGGCTCGCAGGGCGGCTCACAGGGCGGCTCCGGCTGGCAAGGCGGCTCGCAGGGCGGCTCACAAGGCGGGTCGCAGGGCGGGTCGCAGGGCGGCTCCGGCTGGAAC
>NZ_JBDJAV010000200.1:0-454 GCF_039649625.1 Plantactinospora sp. ZYX-F-223
CCGGGCACGGGCAGGAGTGAGTAGTTGTAGAACCGCTCGTCAGGGTGGGCGATGTCCAGGAGCGCGATCCGTCGTGTGCTCGCCGGATGGTTGGCCGCGAAGGCGTAGGCGACCATGCCGCCGATGTCGTGTCCGACGATGTCCACCGTGTCGTAGCCGAGATGGCGCGCGAGCGCGAGAATGTCACCGGCCATGGTCTTCTTGTCGTACCCGCCCGCGGGCTTGTCCGAGCCGCCCATGCCCCGCAGGTCGACGGCGATGACCCGACGATGTTCCGCGAGGGCTGGCATGATCTTGTGGAACTCCCACCAGGTCTGCGGCCAGCCACCCAGCAGGATCAGCGGCTCGCCACGGCCGCCCGCCACATAGTGCAGGCGGACGCCGTTGACCTCGGCGTGGCTGCTGACGAACCCGCCCTCCAGTGAACGCGCCAGTTCGGCATCCGACGTTGTGT
>NZ_JBDJAV010000201.1:0-451 GCF_039649625.1 Plantactinospora sp. ZYX-F-223
GCGCCCGACGGCCAGGGAAGTCTCACCGATCACGTCGTCGTCGGTCCTGACACGTACGGCGTGGGCGGGCGGCGCTTCGCCGACCTCGCCGCGCTGCGCGCGTCCATCAGTGAAGGCGCAAGCGCGCCGGCGGCCGTCGTCGTCACCCCCGACCTCGCCGACGCGCACGCGGCGACCGCCGCCGTCCTCGCCCTGGTGCAGGAGTATCTCGCGGCACCGGAGTTCCACCACACCCGGCTGGTGGTGCTGACCACCGGAGCCACTCCGGCCACGGCACCGACCGGCCCCGACGCGGCCCGCACCGCCGCCGCTGCGGGCGCCCTGTGGGGACTGCTCCGGGTCGTACAGGCGGAACATCCCGGCCGGGTCGTCGTCGCCGACGTCGACGGGCCTGCCGCACGCGATCTTGCCCTCGACGAACCGCAGCAGGCGGTCACCGCCGCCGGCCGCT
>NZ_JBDJAV010000202.1:0-436 GCF_039649625.1 Plantactinospora sp. ZYX-F-223
GCGGCGGAGAGGCTGTGGTTGGTGCGTAGGCGTTCGACGTAGGGGGCGCCGAGGAGGATGAACAGGAAGCAGGGTACGAAGGTGACCCAGGTGGTGAGCAGGGAGCCGACGATCCCGGCGACCCAGGGGTCGAGGCTGCCGGGGTGGTGGTAGGCGCCGAGGAACGCGACGAACTGCACCACCATGATCAGCGGGCCAGGGGTGCTCTCGGCGAGGGCCAACCCGCGAACCATGTCCCCGGCGGAGAGCCAGCCGTAGTCCTCGACAGCCCGTTGGGCGACGTAGGCGAGGACGGCGTAGGCGCCGCCGAAGGTGACCACCGCGGTGCCGGAGAAGAACAGGCCCTGCTGGGTGTAGACGCTGCCGACGCCGGTGGTCGCGGCGACCAGCGCGACCGGGGCGAACCAGGCGACGAGTCCGACGGCGAGGATCGTGG
>NZ_JBDJAV010000203.1:0-427 GCF_039649625.1 Plantactinospora sp. ZYX-F-223
ACCGCAGCAGAATTGGTGGACATCCCCGAGCGTGCGGTCCTCGGCGTGGACCGGCTCGGCATCGGCGGAACTCGCTACCCCGAGGTCGACGCACTCCTGGCCGCGGTCGGCGCCGGAATCCGGCCACCGGCCGTGCTGCTGCTGGCACCGGATCTCAGTGACCACCGCAGTGCGCTCACCGACGTGCTCACCACCGTGCAGCAGTTCACGTCCGCGACCGAGCTGGGCGCCACCCGGCTCGTCGTACTCCTGACCGGTGCCTCGGTCGCCGCCGGCGCAGTTCTCGGACTCCTGCGCGTCGTGCAGTCGGAACATCCCGGCCGGGTCGTCGTGGCAGAGGTCCCCGAGACCGGGACCGGCGTGGAGATCGAACGCGTCCTCGGCGCCGGTGAGGACCATGTCCGCGTCCACGAGGACGGAAGCCTCC
>NZ_JBDJAV010000204.1:0-416 GCF_039649625.1 Plantactinospora sp. ZYX-F-223
TGTGCGGGCGGCGGCGCGGGTGGGCCAGGCCCGCCGGTCGAGTAGCTCGGTCTTGATGGTGGCGAAGAACGATTCGGGGACGGCGTTGTCCCAGCACTGCCCCTTGCGCCCGACCGAGAGACGGACGTTGTGCCGCTTCGCGAGGCGGGCGTACTGGGCGCTCGTATATTGGGCGGATTCAACCGGTCGTGGCAACACCGGGTTGTTGGAGCGAGTGTAGGTGTTCGTCGAGGGCTTCGGCTGGCGTCTTCCAGCCGAGGGTTTCCGGGGTCGGCTGTTGAGGGCGTGTGCGACGGCGTTGATCTCGTCGGCGCTCCATCGGGACAGGTCGGTGCCTTTCGGGAAGTACTGCCGCAGCAGCCCGTTGGTGTTCTCGTTGCTGCCGCGTTGCCAGGGGCTGTGGGGGCCGGCGAAGT
>NZ_JBDJAV010000205.1:0-366 GCF_039649625.1 Plantactinospora sp. ZYX-F-223
GACTGACTGGACCGGCCTGCAACCCCGCTATCACCGCTGGCACTTCGACCCTGACTCGCTGACCCGGCTCGTCACCGACTGCGGGTTCGACGTGGTGCGCTGCGACACCGCGGTCTTCCGCTACTACATGCCGGTGGCCTACCGGCTTCGACACGTACGGCAACTACTGCCGTCGGACTGGCGGGGCACCGGCTCACTCCGGCTGACCCAGCCCAGCCGGGGCGACCTGCTCCGGCTGATCGCCCGACTGCCCGGTGACACCCGAAGGGAGAGATCGTGACCGCTCAACTGGAGGCCACCGCCTGCCTGGTGTGTGGTCGGGTCGGTGGGCATGGTGTGGCGTTCGCGGGTCTGTTGCGGCGTTGC
>NZ_JBDJAV010000206.1:0-365 GCF_039649625.1 Plantactinospora sp. ZYX-F-223
CTGCTGTCGCGGTCCCGGATCAGGAACCTGAACCGGCCCACCCGCTCCCCAAGGTCCATCACGAGGTTGCGGGCCTGCCGGCCACCCACACCCCGGGTCGGGTTCGTGGTCGCGCCGAGGATGCGGACCCGCCGGGTGGCGATCTCGATCAGGAACAGCACGTAGACCCACCGCGGCGGGGCAGCAGCCGCGACAACGCCGACAACACCGCCCTGTCCCCCGGTTCAAGATCCGGACGGCTGACCTGCCGGCGCAGGACCGCGACCTGGTGACGCAGCACGAGGATCTCGACTTCTATGGACCGCTCGCCACACAGACCGACCACGATCAACTGCAACACCTGACACAGGAACAGGTACCCACAC
>NZ_JBDJAV010000207.1:0-340 GCF_039649625.1 Plantactinospora sp. ZYX-F-223
GAGTGGCTCGGTAGTCGGGTATGGAGCGAGTGCGGCGGTACCCGTCTGACCTGACTGACGCCCAGTGGGAGATCGTCGAGGCGCTGTTGCCTGGCCAGAAGTGGATGGGCCGGCCGGAGAAGAATCCCCGCAGGGCGGTCATCGACGCGATCCTGTACGTGCTGCGTACCGGCTGCCCGTGGCGGTACCTGCCGGCGGACTTCCCGCCGTGGCAGACGGTGTACGGGCACTTCAAACGGCTGAACAAGCGGGGTGTGACCGAACGGATCCTCACCGAGCTGCGCGAGCAGGTCCGCCTCGCCCACGACCGCGAGGCGGAGCCGACGGCGGGGATCATCGA
>NZ_JBDJAV010000208.1:0-336 GCF_039649625.1 Plantactinospora sp. ZYX-F-223
CGGTCGTCGTTCGACGAGGGTCGTACCTGGCAGGGCGTGGATACGCCGCTGGACTCCACCGACGAGGGTGTGCAGGTGTACGGCACCAACGACCGGAGCGTCCCGGTGCAGGAGTGCGCGTGCTACGGCGGCTATTCCGACATGGTGGAACTGCCGGGCGGCGACGTCGGGCTGCTCTACGAGCGCGGTACCACCGACTACCGCTCGGAGATCGCCTTCGTCCGGCTCGACGACCGCGACCTGCACACCCCGGCCACCACTCCGGACGTGCGGGGCCGGTCGGCACTGGTGTTCGACGGCGTCACCACCACCCGTGGTGTGTACGGCCGGGCGTTC
>NZ_JBDJAV010000209.1:0-328 GCF_039649625.1 Plantactinospora sp. ZYX-F-223
GTCGACGGGGACGAGTGTGTTCATGGTGGTGCAGGCGGCGTTGGCGGCGTTGCTGACCCGGTTGGGTGCGGGGTCGGATGTGCCGATCGGTACGCCGGTGGCGGGGCGGTCCGACGACGCGCTCGACGAGTTGGTGGGGTTCTTCGTCAACACGGTGGTGTTGCGTACGGACACGGGTGGGGATCCGTCGTTCCGGGAGTTGCTGGGTCGGGTGCGTGAGGCTGACCTGGCGGCGTACGGGTACCAGGATCTGCCGTTCGAGCGGCTGGTGGAGGTGCTCAACCCGATACGGTCCCTGGCGCGGCACCCGCTCTTCCAGGTCATGCTG